>CAIRBC010000137.1 GCA_903876685.1 uncultured Nitrosomonadales bacterium
ACCCTACGGCAAGGTTCATAGGGCACAATTCGGTCGGGGAATTTGCGACAGGGGTCTCTCCCGCAAGCGGGGAGAGCGCAGCGAGGGGGGCGTAGCCGGGAGTAAGTCGCTACGCGTGTTTCACGTTAATTCTCGTATACGGAAGATAGATGGAAAACAGTTTTACGCTTTGGTAACAGGTGATCCAAATGGGTTGCAGCAACTTTATGAGGTGTTACCCAATGTTATAAAGTCCGTTGCGGGCTTCAACTATCCTCAGCCGGAAATAGCCAGAATGCGCTCCTATTTTAGTGATGCTTTTGCATAGATTATTCAGTACCAGGCGCTACGCTTATTGATGCCCTGCGTTTTTTGTCACCTCTCTTGTTTAATTGACTAACAAATACTCATGTTATTAAGGTTTCGTAGTGGTCTGAAAATTTATCGGGTGCAGAATGACATCCTCGTCTGACGTTGATCGTGGAACCTGTATCGCCTTGATTTATGCGCTGGTTGCGGAACGGCTATCAGCTTATTACGAACATGAACAATGGTTGACCAAGGCGCAGGGAGCCAGTCTTGCAGCTAACTGGCTTTCCAGAAATAGACGCAGCCTGCCCAATGACCAGCGTATGCACCTGTCTGAGTTAAGCGATCAATTAGCCAGGCACATCGAAGGTACCCTGTCACGGGAAGCCGGACTTTATACGGCGCATGAGATGATAGAATCGCTGGATGCACGTTATCAGTCTGACATTACGCCGTCGCTGATGCTGGAATGTGAGCGACTAAATGATGCGATAGAGCCTGTTTGCTATCCATCCACACCTGCTAATCAGCCGCAAATCAAATAGCCTTTGCTGTAGAATGCTTTTGCCAGTGCAGAATCAAAAAGGATTCAATTCATTATAGGAAATACCCTGTTTAAATTCATACGCGGAGACACCATGAAAATTCTTGTTACGGGCGGTACTGGTCTGATAGGTCAGCACTTATGCCGTGCATTGAGGGAGGAAGGTCATGCGCTGACGGTGCTCAGTCGCAAGCCGGCCACTGTTTGGGCTAAATGCGGCGCGCAGGCAATGGCCTCGCTAGCCGAATACCATCCCGAATTGCATTTTGATGCTGTGATTAATCTGGCTGGCGAGCCTATTGTTGATGCCCGCTGGACAGCGGGTCGCAAACTGGAATTATGGAACAGCCGTGTTGCACTAACCGAGGAGTTGGTGCGACGCATGGATGCTGCCGAGCAAAAGCCTTCGGTATTGTTGAGCGGCTCCGCGATTGGCTATTATGGGAATTGTGGCGATCTGCAGTTGGATGAAGCAGCCGATGTCGGCACCGATTTTCCGGCGAAGTTGTGCAGTGCCTGGGAAGATGCCGCGCGTGTGGCGCAAACTGCAGGCGTTGCACGTGTATGTCTATTGCGTACCGGTTTGGTACTCAGCAAACAAGGAGGGTTGCTGGGTCGGATGTTGCTGCCCTTCAGGCTGTGCCTGGGCGCGCGATTGGGTGATGGCAGGCAGTGGATGAGCTGGGTGCATATCAAGGATTATATTGCCATGGTGCAAAGGTTGCTGCATGATAATCAGTTGCAGGGGGCCTATAACTTGACGGCACCGCATCCGGTCACCAATGCTGAATTTACCGCCGCCCTGGCAACTGCCGTGCATAGGCTTGCATTTTTTGCGGCACCTTCGCTGCTGTTGAAGCAAGTAATGGGCGAGCGAGCTTGTCTGCTACTGGAAGGACAGAGGGTATTGCCGTCAAAACTACTCAAAGTACAGCAGCATTTCGATTTCCCAGAACTGAAGGATGCTTTGCACGACTTGATAAAATAAACGGTAGCACCCCGGTGCTCAAATGCACCGGTGACATGACAGAAATTATCCGCTAGTCGCACCATGCCAATTTCTTAATTAAATGAGAGAGCTATGCTATACCCTATGCAGGCCGACTCAACTGGGAACTTTCTGCATAGGCGTAAATACCTGTTTGCGCTGCTTGGCATGAGTATGCTGGTGGCAGGATCGCTGACATGGAACATCAATCAGGAAAATCAGGAAACTTTGGGCTCGGCAGTCGCTGTCGCGCGAGCCAACATTAGCAAAGATATCAGCTTTCGCAAATGGGTGGCATCACATGGCGGCGTTTATGTTCCACCCTCGGCGCGCACACCGCCAAACCCCTATTTGCTTCTGCCGGAACGCGACGTAATCACTACGATGGGCAAGCCACTCACCCTGATGAATCCGGCCTATGCGTTACGCGAGATGCAGCACAATTTTAGTATTCAGGGTACTAAAAGCCATATTACCAGCCTGAAACCACTGAACCCGGCTAATGCCGCAGATGCCTGGGAAGCAGAGGCCTTGAGCCGTTTTGAGCATGGCATACTGGAAGTTATCGAACAACGGCAGATCGACGGTCAGCCGTATCTGAGATTGATGCGCCCTTTTATAGTGGAGCAGGATTGCCTGAAGTGCCATGCACTACAAGGCTATAAAATCGGTGATATACGCGGCGGCATCAGCACGGCTGTTTCCATGAGCGCATATCTGGCGGATGAAAAGCAACGCATTGATGCACTGAGTTATACCCATGGCTTGATCTGGCTGATCGGCATGCTGGCGCTATACTTTAGCTACCATCGCGAACTAGCTTTAGATGGTGCGCGTAGACTGGCGCAGACAGCCTTGCTGGAAAGCAAGAATCAATTACGCCTGCTGCTGGACTCGGCTGCGGAAGCCATTTATGGTATAGATATTCAGGGAAATTGCACGTTCTGTAATCCGTCCTGCCTGAAAATGCTCGGATATCATCATCAGGATGAATTGAACGGCAAAAATATGCATGCGCTGATTCACTACAAACACAGCGATGAGGCTCCCTATGTTGAAGCGGATTGTCATATTTATCGCGCCGCTATTAAAGGTGAAGCCTCGCATCGGGATGATGAAGTATTCTGGCATGCGGATGGTAGCCATTTTCCGGTTGAATACTGGTCATATCCGCAAATTATCAATGGCAAGGTGGTAGGCGCGGTCGTGACTTTCCTGGACATTAGCTTACGCAAGGAGTCCGAAGAGAAACTCTGGAACCAGGCTAATTTTGACCCTTTGACCGGCTTGCCAAATCGCCGGATGATTCACGACCGCATGCAGCAGGAGCTGAAAAAGTCGCAGCGCAGCCGGTTGCCGCTGGCGCTGATGTTGATAGATCTCGATCATTTCAAGGAAATCAACGATACGCTAGGTCACGACATGGGCGATCTGCTGCTGGTGGAAACGGCGCGGCGCATTGTCGAATGTATACGCCACAGCGACACGGTAGCCAGGTTGGGCGGAGACGAGTTTATCGTGATACTTCCCGAGTTGGATGACATCAGCAACGCCGAAAAAATAGCCACCAGCATTGTCCAGCAACTCGCCTCCCCGTTCATTTTGCAGAATCAGGCGTATTATGTGACTGCCAGTATCGGCATCACGTTATACCCTGACGATGCAAGCAATATGGAAGAGCTGTTCAAGAATGCCGATCAGGCGATGTATGTCGCTAAAAGCCAGGGACGAAATTGCTACAGTTATTTCACCAGCGCCATGCAGCAATCTGCGGAAAATAAATTAGAATTGATCGATGAGTTGCGGAGCGCGCTTCCTGCCGGTCAGTTCCTGGTGTATTTCCAGCCCATCGTTGAACTGGCTACGGGCAGAATCAACAAGGCGGAAGCATTACTACGCTGGCAGCACCCTGAAAGAGGGCTGCTTAAACCCGCCGATTTTATGGCTCTGGCCGAGGAGAGTGGTCTGATTTATGAAATCGGCGACTGGGCATTTCATGAAGCAATGGGTTATGCCAAGCGCTGGCGAGCGCTGTATACCCCCTTGTTGCAGATTAGCGTGAATAAGTCTCCGGTGCAGTTTTACAAGGATGGCGACGAGCAATCAGACTGGCTATCCTGGTTGCTGGAACAGAAGTTGCCAGGAAAGTGTCTGGCAATTGAAATTACCGAAAGCTTGCTGCTGAATTCCAATGCTGCTATTTCCAGCGCGCTAATTACGCTACGAAATGCCGATATTCAGGTGTCGATCGATGATTTTGGCACTGGATATTCTTCACTGGCTAATCTCAAAAAATTTGATATTGATTATTTTAAAATCGATCAATCTTTCATCCGCAATTTGCATACAGACCCGAATGATCTGGCCTTGTCCGAGGCCATTATTCTGATGGCGCACAAACTAGGCATCAAGGTGATTGCCGAAGGCGTGGAAAACATCCAACAGCGCGATTTGCTGGTTGCGGCCGGATGCGACTATGCGCAAGGCTATTATATTTCCATGCCGTTGCCGGCTAAACAGTTTGAAGAATTGTTAAAAAAGCAGAAATAGCTTAAAGCATTCGTGTCATATCGCCGCGCAGGAAGCCGCATAAGGGTTGGTCTATACCCTTGCCCAAGGCGATTACCTTGAACAATTCCCCCATTTCTGCGGGACTGGTGAGTTTTTGTAATTGCGCTGAAAGCGGTAAATACAGGCTGAGATTATCCGGTGGGATGGCTTGCAGCTGTTCGGCAATGCCGCAATTAATCAGGAAAAATGCTTGTGTGCTATAACCGAGTAATGTTAGACCGGCATCGATGCCGCATTCTGCAATATCGGTAAAATTGACATGAGCGGTAATGTCTTGCAAGCCGGGCAGGTAAAAAGGATCGTCGTGGGCGCGATGCCGGTAATGACACATTAGGGTACCGGTATTGCGCTGTGGATGATAATACTCGCGTGCACCGAAGCCGTAATCGATAAACAGCAGTGCGCCCTGTGCCAGGCAGCTTGCCAGACTGTTGATTAATCCGCGCGCCGCCAGACAAATTTCACTGAGATAATCATCAGTCGCTAGCAGTTGCTGCGCAGCTTGCAACAAGTCCGGATTGGTTATTTCACGCTCCTGCCAGATAAAATTATTTTCGTTTAGCGCTACTCCGCGTTCGTAAATCAAACCGTTCTGCGTATGCAGCAGATGAACGGGCAGGGCATCCAGCACCTCGTTACCGATGATCAGTCCGCTGAATTTTTCGGGCAATTTATCCAGCCAATGGATACGCTCCAGCAGATGGGGCAAACGTGTCTTCAGCAGCGCCTGCTGGCGGGCGCGCAAATCGGCACTCACTTCGAGTATGGAATAGCTTTGTGGCAGACTACCGCTACGTTCCAGTTCACCCAGCAGATCAGCCGCCAGCTTGCCACTGCCTGCGCCCAGTTCAAGTATATGCGAGGCACTCTGCTGCATGATTTGCGTTGCCTGGCGCGCCAGGGTGCGGCCGAATAATACAGAAAGTTCGGGGGCGGTGATAAAATCGCCTGCTTCGCCAAATTTTAATGCACCTGCGGTGTAATAGCCGAGTCCGGGCGCATATAAGGCAAGTTCCATAAAGCGTGCAAAATTGATCCAGCCGGCGTTGTTTATAATGTCACGGCCAATCAAATCTTGCAACAATGAACTATGCTGTAAGGCATCCGGGCCGGGTTGGGGTAAATTGCTGGGCATGGTCAGGTATAATCAATCATATTAAACGTAATGGGTGCTAGTCTAATGGAGCTTGCGATGCAAGGCAAAGTGGTATTAGTGACGGGAGGTGCAAAACGGGTCGGCGCTGCGATTTGCCGCCGCCTGCATGCTGCGGGCGCGACACTTGCCGTGCATTATCATTACTCCGCACAGGAAGCACTGAATTTACGCGATGAATTCAACAGCCAGCGCCCCGGAACCGCCCAGATGTTTCAGTCTGACCTGCTAGACCCGCCTAACCTGCCGAAGCTGATCGACCGGGTGATCGAAAATTTCGGACGACTGGACGCGTTGGTGAATAATGCCTCCAGTTTTTATGCCACCCCGCTGGCTGAGATCAATGATCGGCAATGGCATGACCTGCTGGGCACTAATCTGCGCGCACCGCTTTTTCTGGCGCAGGCGGCAGCCGCAGAATTACGGCAACATCAAGGATGTATCGTGAATATTGCCGACATACATGCCGAGCGTCCGATGCAGGGACATCTGCTCTACAGTGTTGCCAAGGCCGGACTGGCTGCGCTGACCCGGGCACTGGCGCAAGAACTGGCGCCGCAGGTGCGGGTGAATGCGGTAGCACCTGGCGTCATCCTGTGGCCGGAGTCCTGGGCAGATGAGGAACAGCGCAGCAAAATTGTTGCACATACCCTGCTCAAACGAGAGGGCGAACCTGAGGACATTGCCAGGACGGTGCTTTTTTTAATTCAGGACGCACCCTATGTAACGGGTCAGGTCATTAGCGTCGATGGCGGCAGAAGCATCAATATTTAACCGGAATCTCCATGAACGAAATCCTCTTTGAACGCCACTCCAATAATTTCAACCGTCTCAAGGGTCGCCTTGAGCATCAGGTCGGCCGCGCCATTGCCGACTTCAACATGATAGAAGCGGGTGACAGCGTGATGGTATGCCTGTCGGGCGGAAAAGATTCCTATACCCTGCTTGACGTACTATTGACCATGCGCAAACGTGCGCCTATCGATTTCCGTATCGTCGCGATGAATCTGGATCAGAAGCAACCGGGTTTTCCGGCAGATATATTACCCGCTTATCTTGAGTCTCTAGGCGTGGAATATCATATCGAAACCCAGGACACCTATTCCATCGTCAAGGAAAAAATACCCGAAGGCAAGACCACCTGTTCGCTGTGTTCGCGGTTGCGGCGCGGCATCATTTACCGTGTCGCGCAGGAATTGGGTGCTAACAAGATTGCACTGGGACATCATCGTGACGACATGATAGAAACACTATTCCTGAACATGTTTTTTGGTGGCAAACTCAAGGCGATGCCGCCGAAACTGGTGACCGACAAGGGTGACCATATCGTGATTCGACCGCTGGCTTATTGCATGGAAAAAGACATCGCGCGTTATGCACGCGGCTTGGAATTTCCGATCATTCCTTGCAACCTTTGCGGTTCGCAGGAAAACCTGCAACGTCAAAACATCAAGAAAATGCTGGCGGCCTGGGAGCTTGAATATCCGGGACGCACCCAGAGCATATTTACCGCGATGCAGAGTATCAAGCCCTCACATCTGCTGGATAGCAACCTGTTTGATTTCAAGAATCTGCAACTGGGCGCGCCGGTGGCAGAAGGCGATCTGGTGTTTGATGCGGAATAGTTTAAACCGAGGGAGTTGGCGCGATGTCTGGAAATATCGACTTTGCGCGTACCCCTTCAGAACCGTAAATTAAAATTGAGTTATTCAAGTTGCTCACGGGCATCCGCACTGGCTGCCGCAATCTTGAAGACCACTTTGCGGATGTGACCCTTGCCGACTAGCGGTGCGTGTGCGTCTTCGGGAAAAAATATGCAATACATACCCGGTTTAATCACTATCCAGGTACCCGGGGCATCGTCAAAAAACTGTACATCCCGTGCTGCGCTGTAGTCATCCAGCGGTTGCGTGCACTCGATAAGGGGTCTCCAGCCCATTTCATCCGTTCCCTGTAGCACCAGTTGAATATCGATATATTTGCGATGACATTCCAGTTTGGCGGCGATACGTTCGCGTGCAGCAACATTTTCGACGATGACCAGCAGTTCGTCTGCGATAATCGGATAACAACCCGGTGCCAGCGAATGCAGATCGGTATTGCGTATATATTCAAAAGCACGCGGAAATAGCGGATGCATCCCGGCATAGCGGTCGGCTTGTGCAATGGTGGAAAGTATCATGGGATCCTTCAAATAAATCTGGCTAACATGCCTGCTGACAGCTCGCCTTGCAAGGGTATCTGCACCCGATGTCCGCTGCCGGGTGCGACGGTGATGGCTTGGTTATTGAGGTTTTTCATCCAGCCTAATTCGAGAATCTGGTTGCCTGAAGGGTGAATAATTTCCAGTCGATCGCCTACCTGAAACTTGTTCTTGACCTCGATTTGCGCGATCCCGTCAGCACAACTGACGATATCGCCCACATATTGCTGACGGGTACTCTCGGAATGACCGCGCAGATAGTTCTGCTGTTCGTGAGTATGGTGGCGCTCATAGAAACCATCGGTGTAGCCGCGATTCGCCAGCGCATCCAGCGCGCCGAGCAGCGCAGTGTCGAAGGGTCTGCCTGCCACCGCATCGTCGATAGCGCGTCGATAGACCTGCGCGGTGCGTGCCACATAATAGATAGACTTGGTGCGCCCTTCGACTTTCAGCGAATCAACGCCGATTTTAACCAGACGATCCACATGCTCCACCGCACGCAAATCCTTTGAATTCATGATATATGTGCCATGCTCGTCTTCCAGCACCGGCATCAGTTCTTCAGGATGATCCGGCCGAGAAATCAGGTAGGGGCGGTCGGCAAGCGGATGGCGTGGTTGTGAACCACAGGAAGAAAGCGCACTCTCGTTCAGCGCCTTGTCAAAGTTGAAGTCGATTTTGTGTATATCGCCCGAGCCATCTTCATGCCCGTTTTCAACCTTGTAGTCCCAGCGGCAGGAATTGGTACAGGTACCCTGATTGGCATCGCGGTGGTTGAAATAGCCGGACAGCAGGCAACGCCCCGAATACGCCATGCATAGCGCACCGTGGATGAACACTTCGAGTTCCATATCCGGGCATTGTTGACGGATTTCCTCGATTTCGTCCAGCGACAGCTCGCGCGACAGGATTACCCGCGTCAGACCGAGCGATTTCCAGAACTTAACCGCCGCATAATTGACGGTATTGGCCTGCACCGAAAGATGTATCGCTTGTTCCGGCCAGCGTTCCCGCACCAGGGCGATCAATCCCGGATCTGCCATGATCAGCGCGTCCGGTTGCATAGCGATCACCGGTGCCATGTCGGCCATATAGGTCTTGACCTTGGCATTGTGCGGCATCAGATTACTGGCGACCAAAAACTTTTTCCCTAGTGCGTGCGCTTCATTAATGCCGGTTTGCAGCTCTTCAAGCCGGAATTCATTGTTGCGTGCCCGCAGGCTGTAACGGGGTTGACCGGCATACACCGCATCCGCGCCAAACGCATAGGCGGTACGCATCTTGTCCAGCGTACCGGCCGGTAATAATAATTCAGGGGCGCGCATCAAATCCCCAACCGCTTGCAGATTTCCAGTGCGGGACCTGACTGATTCAGCGTGTAAAAATGCAAACCAGGCACCCCGCCTGCCAGCAGTTTCTCGCACATCCGGGTGACTACGTCCAGACCAAAAGCCTGCACCGCTTCATTGTCATCGCCATAACCTTCCAGTGTTTTGCGCATCCAGCGCGGGATGTCGGCACCGCACATATCTGAGAAACGCGCCAGTTGTGAATACTTTAAAATAGGCATGATGCCGGGTACGATGGGTATGGTTAGCCCCAGCTTGCGACAGGAATCCACAAAATTAAAGTAACTGTCGGTATTGTAAAAATATTGGGTAATAGATGAATTAGCCCCGGCGTTAACCTTGCGCTGAAAATTCAATAGATCATCGCGAGCCGATCTGGCCTGCGGGTGGAATTCCGGATAAGCCGCCACTTCAATATGAAAATGCTCGCCGGTCTGCTCGCGAATGAAGGAGACCAGTTCGTTGGCATACTGAAACTCGCCGGTGGTGGCCATCCCGGAGGGCAGATCGCCACGCAGCGCCACGATGCGTTTGATGCCTAGTTCCTGATAGGTTTTCAACAAGCTGGCGATGTTTGTCCGGGTTGAGCCGACGCAGGACAAATGTGGTGCCACCTGTAGTCCCTCCGCCTTGATCTGCTGCACCACTTCCAGGGTACGTTCCCGAGTGGAACCGCCTGCACCAAAGGTGACAGAAAAATAATCGGGTTGCAGCGCCGCCAGACGCTTGCGTGTCAGGGCGAGTTTTTCCACACCCTCAGCCGTCTGAGGCGGGAAAAATTCAAAGCTGAACAGACTGCGACTCATGACTTCCTCAATATCTGTGCGGCGGCTGCAGACAGCGCCCACGAAAAAATACTATACAATACAGCTCCTTGAACACCATCCCACAGTCCGCTCACGATAAAGCCGCGCAATACCGAGCCGACGAACCAGAACAGCATTCCATTAATTACAATAATGAATAAGCCCAGCGTCAGCAGCGTGACCGGCAATGTCAGCAGCAGCAATAGCGGACGGATCAGCGTGTTGACCAGGCCTAAAAAAAGTGCCGCAATCATGGCGTCGGTAAAACTGCCCACTTGAATGCCGGGTATCAGACCAGCCACAGCCAGTAAAGCCATGGCATTCAGTACCCAGATAATAATCAGTCTCATGGTTGCACAGGATTCAGGGATCGGGAATCAGTCGCCGCGACCGATTCCCGAAACTTGATTTCTAGTACCGATAATGGTCAGCCTTGTAAGGGCCTTCCTTGGGAACGCCGATATAAGCTGCTTGCTGATCGGTTAATACACTCAGTTGTGCGTTCAGCGTCGTCAGTTGCAGACGTGCCACTTTTTCGTCCAGATGCTTGGGCAGGGTATACACGCCGATCGGATAATTAGCGGTACGGGTATAAAGTTCGATTTGCGCAATGGTCTGGTTGGCGAAAGAAGAAGACATCACATAGGAAGGGTGTCCAGTGCCGCAGCCCAGATTGACCAGACGACCTTCGGCCAGCAGCAGGATACGCTTCTCGGGCTTGCCACCGGCGGCCGGGAAGATCACATGATCGACCTGTGGTTTGATGTTTTCCCATTTATATTGCTTGAGCGAGGCGACATCAATTTCATTGTCGAAGTGGCCAATGTTGCAGACGATGGCCTGGTTCTTCATGTTCTTCATGTGTTCATGGGTGATCACATGATAGTTGCCGGTGGTGGTGACGAAGATGTCGCCAAATTCGGCGGCGTAATCCATGGTGACCACGCGATAACCTTCCATCGCGGCTTGCAGCGCGCAGATCGGATCGATTTCAGTGACCCAGACCTGAGCGGAGAGGGCGCGCATCGCCTGACTGCAACCCTTGCCCACGTCGCCATAACCGACGATGACCGCAATCTTGCCAGCAATCATCACATCGGTAGCACGCTTGATGCCATCTACCAGCGATTCGCGGCAACCATACAGATTGTCGAATTTGGACTTGGTCACTGAATCATTGACGTTGATTGCAGGGAATTTCAGCTCGCCGCGTTCGTGCATCTGATACAGACGATGTACGCCAGTGGTCGTTTCCTCGGTCACCCCCTTGATGGCGGCCAGACGAGTCGAATACCAACTCTTATCGACGGCAAGTTTTGCCTTGATTGAGGCATACAGACAGGTCTCTTCTTCCGAACCGGGATTATTCAGCAGTGTGATATCCTTTTCGGCGCGTGCGCCCAGATGTAGTAATAACGTCGCATCACCACCATCATCCAGGATCATGTTCGACAGTCCGCCATCCTGCCATTCGAAAATGCGATGCGTATAATCCCAGTATTCCGTCAGCGTTTCGCCCTTGTAGGCGAATACTGGCGTGCCACCGGCGGCGATGGCGGCTGCGGCATGATCCTGAGTAGAGTAAATATTGCAGGAAGCCCAACGCACTTCAGCGCCGAGCGCCTTCAGCGTCTCGATCAGTACGGCGGTCTGGATGGTCATGTGCAGGGAACCGGTGATGCGTGCGCCTTGCAGCGGTTGCGCGGCGGCATATTCCTTGCGGATCGCCATCAGGCCAGGCATTTCAATTTCGGCAATCGCAATTTCCTTGCGGCCCCACGCGGCGAGAGACAGGTCTGCAACTTTGTAATCGGCATTCATAAGCAACTCCATTCATAAAGGTTAATGAACAGGTGCCGTTGAATCGTCCGAGCCTGACAGGAACACTATCCCGCTGCAGCACCTCTCGGAGTGCACGGATTATAAACGCAAAGTGAATTTAATGCAGAAATCGCTACCAGGGGGTAGGCGTCATGCCGCTCCAAAGTTCGTGTATATCGTCGATTCCCCACTTCACCGGATCTTCATGAGAAACGATTTTGTTCTTGCAGGCAGGTTTGGACATATCCATGATTTGATGAGGAATACGGCAATTTGACTTGATAGAAAAAAATACTTTAACCACCGGTAGCAGTAGCGATTTTCCGGTCTGATCGATGATCACGCCCAGATGGTCAGATTCCAGTTTGACCAGAGAGCCTATCGGATAGATGCCGATACTTTTTACAAAGGCATGAAAAATTATATTATCAAAATGCCCCTTGCTCCATTCCGCCATTTTGCGTAGTGACTCGGCCGGTTCCCAGCCATTCTTGTAAGGACGGTTTGAGGTGATTGCATCATAAACGTCACATACCGCACCCATTTTTGCATACAGGCTAATCTGCTTGTCAGATAGTTTTTCTGGATAGCCGCTGCCATCCACTTTCTCGTGATGATGCAAACACACATCCAGCGATATTGCGCTGATGCCCTTTCCTTCCAGCAACATTTGATGTCCTTTGGCTGGATGGCTTTGAACCGCTGCAAACTCGGCATCGGTCAGCTTGCCAGGCTTGTTTAGAATTTTTAATGGAATCATCATTTTGCCTACATCATGCAACAAGCCAGCCAGTCCTGCCTGGCGCACCTGGTCGTCGTTCAAGCCCAATTGCCGTGCCAGAGATACCATCAGCGCACATACCGCAACCGAGTGCATATAGGTGTAA
>CAIRBC010000138.1 GCA_903876685.1 uncultured Nitrosomonadales bacterium
AATGATTATAAAAATTAAAATTTTGTACTTATTAAGCTCCGGTTAAAGCACTCAGGTTCTCAACGCTCACTGAGTTTTGCCGCATGTTGATAATACTTGAAGGCTTCATCGGTATTTTGCGCCTGTTCTGCGAGTTTGCCCAGGGCGGAATAAGCGCCATGACTGGCGGAGATACTGTTGCTGGCATCCAGATAATTTTTGGCCTTGCCCCATAATTTTTGGGTCAGGCATAATTTGCCTAGTGTCAGCAATAATTCGGCATCTCCTTTGTGCAGTGTCAACCATTGCTCTGCCTGCTTGATCTGTGCGATCAGATCATCGGAAACACAGTCACCGTACAAGGCTATCAATTCGCTGTCCCATTGCACATTCAGGCTGTCACATAGCAGTTGCTGAGCAAGCAAGCCGCCTTGGTGCTGAATCAGTGCACGTGCGGCGGCGGCGGCTAGTTTCGGGCGCTGCTTCAGGTCTGCAGGGATATTTTTAAGGCAATTGCTCAAGTCGGTTAAATTATCCAGTTGGCGGATTTTTTCCAGCCATGCCTGTAGTCGCAATTGCGTGGCTGAAATTTCATCGATAGCCGCACGATTCTGCAACTGCTCCAGCACATTCAGCACCTCATCCCAGTTGCCAGCCTGCTGGTGTGCTTTTAGTTCCAGCCTTAACGCACCGGGATGGTTCCTGATTCCGCTATTGCGCAATTCTTGCAAGGAAGATAACGCAGCTTGGGGATTCCGTTGATCCAGTTTGAATTTGGCAGCGGCGATATTACGCAGTATAGATTCTTTGCTGGTCTTGTCATCGGCGGCTGACAGGTAAGTGTCGCGCTTTTCATATTCGCGCAATTCATGGGCTGAACGAGCCGCGATGATAGGATGCAGGATAGAAGTGTCCCCCAATTCCATTGCATGTGCCGAGGCTTTTTCTGCGGCTGCATAATGACCGGAAAAAAACGAATTGAGCGCTTCGTCCAGTAATTCACGCGACTTGAATTTTGCTCGCTCAAAACGAAATTTTTTAACAAATTCAGGTAATTGAATGGCATAAATTGCCAGGCGTAGCAAGCCGTAGCTGAAAGTGAAAGCCAGTAACAGCAATACGATGAACAGCGTCAGCGATAGTTGGACTCGATAAGGCGGATAAATCAACAGCACATAGCCAGGGTTATGCGATGCCGTCGTCAGCGCGACGGCAGCTGCAAACAGCATTAATATCCAGAGCAGATATTTCATTTTGCAGCCTTGGTGTGTGTTAGCGGGCTAGCCTTGGGTTCATGGGTCATACGGTAATTGCGGACTGCCTGCAGGCTGGTGCTGACATCGGGCAATTCTATGATAATCGGTGCAGCGGTGATTTTCTTTAGCACGGAAAGCGCGTGCATGACTTCGGTAGATTTTACGTCGAAAAAACGACTCGTCCAAAGTTGTGCGGTTTTTAGTTCCTGCCTGAAACCTTCTTCATCGCGAGTCAACATCGCCAGACGTGCCGATAACAGGCGGAGTTTGAGATTTTCACGCAGGAAAAATTCCTGATTGGGCGGCAGCAGTGGTATTTCAGCCTTGCCGGTATCTTCGATACGCACCAGTTGCTTGATATCTTGCAAGATTTCACGCAGTAACTTTTGCCAGAAGGTTTCAGACTTTGGGGCGACTGTCGGCTTTATTTCCTCTTTTTTGGCTGAGTGCTGTTGATATACCAGTGGTAATTCGTCTACGTCAGCAATCAGATTGTCCAGTTGCAGATTGATGCCGGTAATATCCACCCCTGGCAACGCGCGCAATTTCACCATGTCCTGAGAGATAACCTTGCGCAGGCCATTGAAGGCGGGTCTATCCATGCGCTGCAAACGGCTGTCGGCATTCTGCATCGCGATCAGTGCTGCCTTGACGTTGGCAGATAATTGTAATTGTTGTCCGGCAATCAGCAGCATTTGTTCGACTTCTGCAAGCGCAGTCTCATCGCGGCTGACAGAAAGATCATTGTACAAAGCCTCCAAGGCGGCACGTTGATTTTGCGCTTCGGTAAAATGGGCTTCCAGCATTCCGACCTTGACCGAGAGTTCCCGAACTTCTCCCTGGCTTTGCGCCAGCAACAGTTGATTCGCCTTGTTGGAACCGTCCATTTCAGCGATTTTTTTCGCGAGTTGCTCCTGCATATCGCTGACGATGCGGTGCTCATCCAGCCATTGCCAGAGAAAAACCACCACCAGTACCGCCAGGGTCATTTGCGTAAGGCTCAAGCGGGCGAGCACCGCCGTTATTTTACCCGGATGTGTTTCTGGCAATGGCTGCTGCAGAGTCTGATCATTCATCCTGTCATCCTGTCTTCTGTCTACTGATTCCCCATCCAAACAGTGCTGTCAATAACCCTTCATCGCCGGTGCCTGCCAGCAATACTTGTTGCCAGCCTTGCCGGTTAGCCATTTCGGCCAGTCGTTGATGTTGCACAAACAATGGCAACCGACCCAGACGGTTGCGCTGTTCGAGGCCAAATGACTGCCAAAGTGCTTCCAGCGCTTCGCTGCTGCTGACGGTCAGTGCATCCGCTTGTTGCAGTAAAGACGCATCCGGCGTTATTTTACGGCGACGATAGCAGGTCGCGTATTCTACCTTTGCGCCGCGCAGCTTTAGCGTATCGCCGAGTAATTCCCGGCCGCTGTCTGCGCGAAAAATTAACACCGGAACTCCAGCCACCTGCTGTAATTCTGGCAAAGCCAATAAGCCTTCGCTGTCAAAACGGGTTGCAGGCACCAGCACCTGTTGAATGCCCAAGTGACGCAAGGCGCTGGCGCTGCCTTGACCCACCGCAGCAATTTTCAGTGTAGCGGGTAAACCACCCGCAGCCGCTATCGCCGCCATGCCATATTGTACGGCATTCGGACTGATGAAAATCGCCAGTCCGAATTCAGCAAGTCGCGAAACTTGTGCTTGCAGCAGGGGGGATTCCGGCACTGCTGAAATTTCCAGCAACGGGCAAAGTAGCGCTATCCCACCCGCCTGTCCGATGCGTTGCGCCAGTGACATGGCCTGAAGCCGGGGGCGTGTGACGGCGATTTTCAGCCCGGCAAGCGCTTGCTCAAGCATTCAACGCCGCAAGAATTTTACCCGCCCCCTGGGACAGCAAAGCCTCGGCGATGCGTTTGCCCAGCGCTTCCGGATCGGTGATTTCCCCGGTCAGTTCTGCGCGTACCAGTTCCTTTCCGTCCGGGCTGGCGACGAAACCGCGCATCGCCAGTTCACCATTTTGTACCTGTGCAAATCCCCCGAGCGGTATCTGACAACTCCCCGCCAAAACACGGCTCATGGCACGTTCTGCCAGCACGCAGGCGGCTGTGTGAGCATGATGTAAAGGTTGCAACAAGTCGATCAGCTCCGTTCGTGATGCCAGACATTCGATGCCGAGTGCACCTTGACCCACGGCAGGCAAACTGTCCGCGCTGGAGATGATATTGCGGATGCGAGCGCCCAGTCCAAGCCGTTTAAGTCCGGCTGCGGCCAGTATGATGGCTGCATATTGCCCCTCATCGAGTTTGCGCAAGCGAGTCTGCACATTGCCGCGCAGCGGCCTTACTTCAAGCTGAGGGAAACGGCAACGTAACTGGCTCTCGCGACGGAGACTGGAGGTGCCTACCACGCTGCCAGCCGGTAGTGAGTTCAGATTTTCATATAGATTGGAGACAAAAGCATCATGCGGATCCTCGCGTTCGCCGATGGCGGCCAGCACGAAACCGGGCGGCAGGTTCATCGGCACATCCTTGAGCGAATGCACTGCAATATCCGCGCTACCTTGCATCAGCGCCGTTTCCAGTTCCTTTACAAAAAGCCCCTTGCCGCCGATTTTTGACAGGCTTACATCCAGAATCTGATCGCCTTGTGTCGTCATGCCCAGGATACTCACTTCAGTATCGGGATATAATGCGGAAAGTCTGTCACGGATATGTTCCGCCTGCCACAGGGCGAGCGCGCTTTCACGTGATGCGATCACTAAACGAGCAGGTGAAAGTGGTGAAGTGGTAATGCTCATCATTATTCCTGAATTATGCTAACCGTCACATTCTAACATGAGGAGCGCAGCTCTTTTTTGCATGAATTATTATGATGAATTTATTTTCTGCCCCGGATGACCTTTCGAGCAAGGACTTGCCCTTACGTGAAGATGTGCGGCTGCTTGGCCGTATCTTAGGAGAAACGCTGCGCGAGCAGGAAGGCGAAGCGTCTTATTTGCTGATTGAAAACGTACGTCGCAACTCGGTACGCTTTCGCAAATCACAGGATGATCGAGATCGTATTGCCCTCGAACAGACCCTGGATGCGCTATCCCCCGCCGAAACACTGGTGGTGGTGCGTGTCTTCAGCTATTTCTCCCAGCTTTCCAATATCGCGGAAGACCTGCATCGCAACCGCCGCCATCGCGCCAATCTCAAGGCGGGCACTCCGCCTGAAAATGGCAGCCTGCCTCTGGCCTTGCAACGTATTGCCGACAAAAACGTCGCTTGCGAGACGGTGCAGCAATTCCTCGGCAGTGCGCTGATCTCGCCGGTATTGACCGCGCATCCTACCGAAGTTCAGCGCAAGAGCATACTCGACTGCCAGCTCAGTATTTCGCGACTGCTGTCCGAGCGCAACCATGTGGAAATGACGCCTGAAGAGCTTGCCGAGAATGAGGAAGCCTTGCACCGCTATGTGCTGATCCTCTGGCAAACCCGTATGTTACGCACCGAGAGACTGACGGTGCGCGATGAAATCAGGAACGGGCTGGAATATTACCGCTATACGTTCCTCGGCGAAATCCCCAAAATTTATCATAATCTACAAAAAAAGCTGAGTAGCCATTTCGGCTGCAATATCACCGTGCCACCGCTGCTACGGGTCGGCAGTTGGATCGGCGGCGACCGTGACGGTAACCCTTTTGTGACTCATGATGTGATGCTGTACGCGCTCCGGCAGCAGTCCACGTTGATTTTTCAACATTTCCTGCAAGAAACTCAAATAATGGGGGCAGAACTCAGCCTGACGGATCGCTTGGTGGAAGTCAGCTCCCGATTACGCGGGTTATCCGATGCCTCACCGGACAAGGCAGAAACTCGCGCAGACGAACCGTATCGTCGGGCGTTAATGCTGATTTATGCACGACTGTTTGCCACCTCGACACAACTGGGTCATGAAATATCGCTGCCGCCTCCGGCAGACCGGCATGTGCAGCCTTACACCACGCCCAAGGAATTCATCAAGGATCTCGATGTACTAATTGATTCGCTGTACAAGCACCGGGCAGACTATGTGGCACGCGGGCGACTGGCCAGTTTGCGTCGTGCCGCCGAGGTGTTCGGTTTTCATCTGGCGCCACTGGATATGCGCCAGCACAGTGCTGTTTTTGAACAAACTGTCAGCGAACTGTTTGCGCAGGCACCTGGCAAACTTAATTATATCGAACGGGATGAAGCTGCCCGCAGAACTGCCCTACTGACGGCACTGCAAGACGGGAAGCCGTTACTGGCCGACATCGATGGCTTTGAGGAATATTCCGAGGTGGTGCAAAGCGAGTTGCGCATCATGCGTGTCGCCACTCAGCTTCACCAGCGCTATGGTCATGCGGCGCTGCCCAACCATATCATTTCCAAGACCGATGCCGTCAGCGACATGCTGGAACTGGCATTGATCATGAAACAGTTTGGTTTGCTGCAAAATGTCGATGGCAACGCGGTACTGCATGTCAATATTATTCCGTTATTCGAAACCATTGAAGATCTGCGCGGTTGCGGTGCCATCATGGATGAATTGTTTGGCATCCCCTATTACCGGAAGTTGCTGGTCAGTCGCAATAACACTCAGGAAGTGATGCTGGGTTATTCTGACAGCAACAAGGATGGCGGTTATGTGACTGCCAACTGGGAGTTGTACAAGGCTGAGCTGGTGCTGGTCGAAGTATTCGCTAAATACGGCATCGAATTGCGTCTGTTTCATGGTCGAGGCGGCACAGTCGGGCGCGGCGGCGGCCCGAGCTATGACGCGATTCTCGCGCAACCGCCTGGCAGCGTGAACGGTCAGATACGCATTACCGAGCAGGGCGAAGTCATCGCCAGCAAATACTCCAGTCCGGAAATCGGTCGGCGTAACCTTGAGACCCTGATTGCCGCAACCATGGAGGCCACCCTGTTGCATCATCATGGCGCAGACAGCGCGATGCCTGAATACCATCGTATCATGGAAGAATTGAGTCAGACTGCCTATGCGGCCTATCGCAAACTGGTTTATGAAACGCCAGGCTTCCGGGAATACTTCTTTGCCGCCACTCCGATACGCGAAATCGCCGAACTGAATATCGGCAGCCGCCCTTCGGCGCGTAAACCATCCGGCAGAATCGAGGATTTGCGCGCCATACCCTGGGTTTTCAGTTGGAGCCTGTGTCGTATGCTGATTCCGGGTTGGTTCGGCTACGGAAGTGCCGTGCAGGCTTTTATTCAGCGTGAAGGAGATGCAGGACTCGCTCAGTTACAAGAGATGTACCGTAAATGGCCATTTTTTCGCGGCCTGATGTCCAATATGGATATGGTGCTCTCCAAGACAGACATGGGCATCGCCTCGCGTTATGCTGAACTGGTTGAAGACGTGGCACTCAGAGAGCAGATTTATGGCGCAATTCGCAGCGAATGGGAAGATACCCTCGTGATGTTTTTTGCGGTAACCGGCAATACTACGCTGGTGCAGGATAGTCCGGAATTTCTCCGTAGCCTGATGATGCGCACCCCTTATATAGACCCGCTCAATCACTTGCAGGTGGCGTTGCTGCAACGCTATCGCGCCGGCGATCATGATGTGCTGGTCAAACGCGGGATTCATTTGACGATTAACGGTATTGCTTCAGGCTTGAGAAACAGCGGCTAAAACTGGAAGTTTTCGACGATTATTTCAGGTTAAACCAGTAAGGAATTTGGAAAAGGATATAAAGTATGGTTGTTGAATCAGATACTAAAATCGCCGAACGTATCTTGCAGGGCATTCATTTACCGCCGTGCCCGGCCGTGTTAATGGCAGTGATGAAAGAGGTGCGCTCGCCCAATGCCGACCCCGGGCGTATCGCAAATTTGATCCGTGAGGATGCCGGTTTGTCTGCCCCCATGCTCAAGCTTGCCAATTCACCTTATTTCGGCTTGCGTAACAAGGTGTCCACGGTGCAACAGGCGGTCACGGTGCTGGGTTTGAAGAATGCGGTGAACCTGCTTACTAATGTCGCCTTGCGAGCCAATGTGGTGCCAAATTTGCCGGGTATGGACAAGTTCTGGGATCGCTCGGGCATGGTAGCCATGGCGGCATCGATTATCGCAAGGGATGTACCCGGTTTATCCAGTGAAGATGCTTACACCATCGGCTTGTTCCATGATTGCGGCATTCCGGTGCTGATGCAGAAATATCCTGATTACCCCAAAAATGTAGAGGGATTACTGGTTAACGGAGGCAATCGTTGTATCGCTGAAAATGCCTGTTATTCAACCACTCATGCAGTAGTGGGTAATCTGCTGGCACGCAGTTGGCTACTACCGGCGAATATGTGCAAAGCGATACTCTGGCATCATGACACCAGCATTTATGCTTCAATAAGCGACTTGGATTCAATCGAGGTCTGCAATTGGGTAAGTATCATACGGGCGGCCGACTCGCTGGTGGATACCCATCTGAATTTGCGTAATGACAGTTGGTTGAAGTGGGAACCGTTCGTGCTGAAACACTTGCAAATTTCCAGGCAGGAATTCGACGAAATGCGCAGCGATGTCATCACTGCGCTGAGAGGCGGTGAGTAGAGGTGTAATTAGCAGTGCGGACTAAGTCGATTTTTTAACTTTGCCCAAACCTGACATCGCGCGAGCTAACTGCTCAGGATTCATTTCGCTCAGAGCCTTCAGGCCGCCGCGTATTACATCGTTCTTCTTGACTTTAAGTCCGGCGGCTAGACAGGCTTGCTTGATGACGGCTATTTTTGAAAATTCCGTCTGAGGCATTTCGAAGCAATCGTGTATTGTCTTCAGCTTGGGGGCTTTTTTAGGTTTTTCAGCAACAATTGCTTTAGGTTTTTCAGCAGCAACTTCAGTCTTGTTTTTTTTGGTTTCCAGGTTGGCAACCGGTTTTACTGCGGCCGTGGTTTTTACAGGTGTTTTTTTGACGGCAGGGGCTTTTTTGGCGACAGGTGTTTTTTCGGCAGGGGCTTCAGGATTATCGGTGGACATGTTTTCTCCAGTTATGAATTATGCGAAATTGCATAAAACAGTATATATAATTTTCCAGGGGATTGGAATTGTAATATTTGATGTTTATTGAAGCCATTGACAACGACGCAGGATGTGCTGACGCAGGAAGCGCATCGTTCTCAAGGCAATGGCAGAATGATGTGTAACAATCCTGTCATATAAAAATATTATGATGCCGGTTGAAATCAGGACAAAAGCGAATTTAACGGATTTAAAATAGAAATAATTAACAGAACGGAGGCATTATGACCACTAAACTCAAGCAAATCACCCTCGGCATTATCGCCAGCAGCGCAATAACCTATGCCGGTATCAGCCAGGCTATCGACCTGACCGGTGCGGGTGCTACTTTCCCCTATCCCATTTATGCAAAATGGGCTGAAGCTTACAAGGCGCAAACCGGCGTAGGCTTGAATTACCAGTCTATCGGTTCAGGGGGCGGCATCAAGCAAATTACCGCAAAGACCGTTGATTTCGGTGCCTCTGACATGCCGCTGAAACCCGAAGAGCTGGAAAAAAACGGACTGATGCAATTCCCGACGGTGATCGGCGGCGTAGTCCCGGTGATTAACGTCAGTGGCATCGAGTCCGGCAAGCTTAAAATCACCGGCGCGGTACTGGCCGATATCTATCTGGGAAAAATCACCAAGTGGAATGATCCCGCTTTAGTGGCGTTGAATGCAGGTACTAAATTGCCTGATGAAACCATCACGGTGGTGCATCGTTCGGATGGTTCCGGCACCAGTTTCATTTTTACCAATTACCTGTCCAAGGTAAGCGCTGACTGGAAGGCAGGTCCAGGCGAAGGGACTGCCGTTTCCTGGAAAGCAGGTACGGGCGGCAAGGGCAATGAAGGCGTTGCCTCTTATGTGCAGCGCATCAAGGGTTCGATTGGCTATGTGGAATACGCCTATGCGCTGCAAAACAAGATGAATACGGTGCAACTGAAGAATCATGATGGTCAGTTTGCCAAGGCGGATGAAAACAGCTTCAAGGCAGCAGCAGCAGGTGCTCATTGGGACAAGGCACCTGGCTTTTACGAAATATTGACTGACGAAGCGGGCAAGGATAGCTGGCCGATCAGCGGTGCCACTTTTATTCTGATGCACAAGCTTCAGGACAAGCCTGAAACCGGCCGCGAAGTGTTGAAGTTCTTCGACTGGGGTTATGAAAAAGGCGGTAAATTGGCGACTGATCTGGATTATGTGCCATTGCCTGAAAATGTCGTCAAATTAATACGTGCAGCCTGGAAGAGTCAGTTCAAGGATGCTTCAGGAAATGCGTTGCTTAAATAACAACCTCGTTTCACCTGCTAACTGCGGAGGGGGATGCCCCTCCGTAAAATTTAAATAATCATTTTCAAATTATGACTACAGCCTTGCGTGAAGCCGATCACAAGAAACACAGCCTGTTGGATTCGTTGTTTCGAAACCTGACACGAGCAGCCGCTTTCGGCGTGTTGCTGCTACTTGCCGCCATCATTGTTTCGCTGATCATGGGTAGTATGCCTGCCATTCATGCCTTTGGTTTCGGATTTTTAAGCAGTCCGGACTGGGATCCGGTGAATAACAAATTTGGCGCGCTGGTTCCTATCGCGGGCACGCTGGCGACTTCAGCCATTGCTTTAATCATTGCCATTCCCGTCAGCTTCGGCATCGCCATCTTTCTGACCGAACTCTCTCCAGGCTTTCTACGCCGTCCGCTGGGCGTTGCAATTGAATTACTGGCGGGTATTCCCAGCATCATTTACGGGATGTGGGGATTGTTTGTGTTCGTGCCAATGTTTGCCGATAACGTAGAACCCTGGCTAAACAGCCATATCGGCGTGCTGCCGTTAATCGGGCCATTTTTTTCCGGTCCGCCCATGGGTATCGGCGTGCTGACCGCCGGGATCATACTCGCGGTGATGGTGATCCCGTTTATCGCCTCGGTGATGCGTGATGTATTTGAAGTGGTTCCTCCCTTACTGAAAGAATCTGCTTACGGGCTCGGTTCTACCACCTGGGAAGTCATGTGGAAAATTGTGTTGCCGTTTACCAAGATCGGTGTAGTCGGTGGCATCATGCTGGGGCTGGGTCGGGCGCTGGGTGAAACCATGGCCGTCACTTTCGTCATCGGCAATTCCCATGAACTGAGCCAGTCTTTGCTGATGCCTGGCAACAGTATCGCCTCCGCGCTGGCTAATGAATTCACCGAAGCCTATGGTGAGCTGTATACCTCGGCGCTGATCGAACTGGGATTGATTCTGTTTTTTATCACCTTTGTGGTGTTATCGCTGGCGCGCTATATGCTCTACAAGCTGGGCTTGCAAGAAGGGAAGGCGAGTTGAGATGAATAATAGTTTATATAATCGCCGTCGCCTGATAAACGCGGCCGGTCTGGTTGTCTCGGTGCTGGCGATGGGCTTCGGCTTGTTCTGGTTATGCTGGATCTTATGGACCTTGCTGGTCAACGGACTACCGGCACTGACACCCGCTGTATTCAGCCAGATGACGCCGCCACCCGGCAGTTCGGGAGGGCTGCTCAACGCCATCGCCGGCAGTCTGGCAATGACGCTGATTGGCACGTTGATCGGTACGCCCATCGGCATACTGGCCGGAACTTTTCTGGCGGAATTTGGGCAGCGCGGCTGGCTTGCGCCGTTGACCCGTTTCATCAACGATGTGTTGCTCTCGGCACCGTCGATTGTGATCGGTATGTTCATTTATGAAATCTATGTGCTGAAGATCGGGCACTTTGCCGGTTGGGGCGGTGCCCTGGCGCTGGCCTTGCTGGTGATCCCGATCGTGATTCGCACCACTGAAAATATGTTACGCCTGGTTCCGGTCACCTTGCGTGAAGCGGCCTCAGCACTGGGTGCACCGCAATGGAAAATCATCAACTTCATTACCTTGCGAGCCGCCAGAGCGGGAATTATCACCGGGGTGATGCTGGCAATCGCGCGCATCAGTGGCGAGACCGCCCCGTTACTGTTTACCGCGCTGAATAACCAATTCTGGAGCAGCAACATGAATCAGCCGATGGCGAATCTGCCAGTGGTGATCTTCCAGTTTGCGATGAGTCCTTACGATGACTGGCAGAGACTTGCATGGGCGGGTGCGTTGCTAATTACCTTCAGTGTGTTGACACTTAATATTATGGCGCGTGTGCTGTTCAGGCAAAAAGTCGCCTCCCATTAACAGGAAATGCAAATGAACCTCGAAAATACCGCAAAACCGAAAATTGTTGCCAAGGATCTGAATTTTTATTATGGCAATGACCGCGCGCTCAAAGACATAAACCTGAGTATTTCCGAAAAAATGGTGACCGCCTTTATCGGACCTTCGGGTTGTGGCAAGTCTACCTTGCTGCGCACCTTTAACCGTATGTACCAACTTTACCCCAAGCAGAAGGCTACCGGCCAGATTTTGCTGGATGGTGAGAACATACTCGACAAGTCGCGGGATTTGAATATGCTGCGCGCCAAAATCGGCATGGTTTTCCAGAAGCCCACGCCGTTCCCGATGTCGATTTATGACAATATCGCCTTCGGTGTCAAACTTTACGAAAATCTCAGCAAGAACGACATGGATGAACGGGTCGAATGGGCACTGCGCAAAGCAGCACTCTGGACTGAAGCCCGCGACAAGCTCAAACATAGCGGCACCAGCCTGTCCGGTGGTCAGCAGCAGCGGCTGTGCATTGCACGCGCCATCGCCGTCAAACCCCAGGTGTTATTGCTGGATGAACCGACTTCGGCGCTGGATCCGATTTCGACGGCGCATATCGAAAAATTGATCGACGAGCTGAAGGAAGATTTCACCATCGTGATCGTCACGCACAATATGCAGCAGGCAGCGCGTGTCTCTGATTTTACCGCCTATATGTATCTGGGTGATCTGATCGAATTCGGCGATACCAGCACGGTGTTCACCAACCCCAAGCGCAAGGAAACCGAGGATTACATCACCGGTAGATTCGGCTAAGTAGTAGGTCGGGTTGGGTGCGTATTTTGTGCCGAAACCCGACGTTTCCGCCATTTCCTGATATGGCCCTCAGCCAATGCTGTTTTTTTTCTCCTGAAATACCCTGGCAGTAGCAGCATCGCCCGATAGTCCAAACCGCCTGGTTATTTGATAATTCGGCTTTTGGCGAATTAACTTCACGGGGAGAAGCTAGATGACTATCGCACAGCGCATGTACTGGTTAATTGCTGCCGCCGCCTTCGGCTTGATTGCACTGTCTGGAATCAGTCTGTATCAGATGGACAAAGTATATGAATCGGCCAATTTTGCTAATATTAATACTGTTCCTGCACTGGTTGATTTGAATGACGCTGCAATGGCGTTCGGACAGATACGCGTTAGAACCTATCGCCATGTGCTGATAACCGATGCCAGCAAATGGCCCGAGATCGAAGCCAAAATCAAGGAAGCACAGGCAGCTTTTGACAAAGCCATGAAAGACTATGCAACGACCCTGGATGGTCCAAAGGATCAGCAGATGTACGCGGCCGACAAGGCAGCTTATATCGAGTATATCCCCATGGTCGAACAGGTGCTGGAAGCTTCACGCAACAATCAAAACGTCAAGGCGCTTGAATTGTTGATCAAGGCGGCAATTTATGCAGAAAAACTCAATGCTACCTTGACGGATCATATCAAGTTAAACGTCGATTTGGGTATCAAGGCTGCCGCTGATGCGGTATCGGCAAAGAGCAGCGCTACCTGGATTTCGATGTCGCTGGGTATATTAATTCTGGTCTTTGTTGCGCTGATGGGACTGATGATTACCCGTGGCCTGGTGCGTTCGATGTTGCAAGCCGTTGAGCAGATGAATAAAATTGCCAATGGCGATTTGAGCGGCAAGATTGTCGCGCAGGGTAATGACGAAATTACCCGTCTTTTGGAAGCCATGGAGATTATGCAAAATGCCTTGAAGCGCATCGTTGCCGAGATCAAATCCATTGTCGAAGCTGCCGCAGTCAGAGGTGATTTTACCGTCAAGATGGATATGCATGACAAGGCCGGCTATACCCGGGAATTATCAGAGTTATTGAATCAACTATCCAATGTCTCCGAAACCGGTCTGAACGATGTTACTCGTGTGGCCAACGCCCTGGCTGCCGGGGATCTTTCTCAGCGCATTACCCGGGAATACCCTGGCGTGTTCGGTTTGACCAAAAATGGCGTAAACGGCACAGTGGAGGCGCTTACAAAAATAGTATCTGAAATCAAGAAAATAGTAGAAGCTGCAGCGGTTCGTGGCGATTTCAGCATCAAGATGGAGCTGGCCGGTAAAACAGGCTATACCAGAGAACTTTCCGAATTACTGAATCAGCTCTCTAATGTTTCTGAAACCGGGCTGAATGATGTGATGCGTGTCGCGAATTTGTTGGCCAAGGGCGATTTGACGCAGACTATCACTCAAGAGTATGCGGGCATCTTTGGCGAAGTTAAAGCCGGGGTAAACGGTACCGTAGAAAATCTCAAGGTGCTGATCGGTGAGATTTTTAGCGCCACCGATACCATCAGCACCGCCTCCAAGGAAATCGCCCAGGGCAACACCGATCTGTCGCAGCGCACCGAACAGCAGGCAAGCAGCCTCGAAGAAACCGCCAGTAGCATGGAACAATTAACCTCGACCGTCAAACAGAATGCCGAGAATGCCAAACAGGCTAATCAATTGGCGATTGGTGCCTCCGATGTGGCGGGTAAAGGAGGGGCAGTAGTAGCTCATGTGGTGACAACCATGCACTCGATCAATGAATCGAGCCGCAAGATCGTGGAGATTATTTCGGTGATCGATGGCATAGCCTTCCAGACCAATATTCTGGCGCTGAACGCCGCCGTCGAAGCGGCTCGGGCGGGCGAACAGGGACGCGGCTTTGCGGTCGTCGCCGGAGAAGTGCGCAATCTGGCACAGCGCTCGGCCGCTGCCGCCAAGGAAATCAAGGCGCTGATTGGAGATTCGGTAGAGAAAGTCGAAAACGGCAGTAAGCTGGTCACCCAAGCGGGGCAGACTATGGATGAGATTGTCAGCTCGATTAAACGCGTGACGGACATCATGTCGGAAATAACCGCAGCCTCTGCCGAGCAAAGCCAGGGGATCGAGCAAGTCAATACCGCCATCACCCAGATGGACGAGGTGACACAGCAGAATGCGGCGCTGGTTGAGCAAGCCGCGGCGGCGGCAGAAGCGCTGGAAGAGCAGGCGCATAACCTGACGGTAGCGGTAGGGAGTTTCAAGGTAAACACGACCAGCACAGTGCGCAGCAAATCTGTCAGCAGAACCCAGTTGACTGTTAAAGCCGCCACCCCGCGCAACACTCCTAACGTGAAGCCAGCACCGCTACTTGCTCCAACTCGTTCGCTTGCGGGCAATGGCAAGATGCCTTCTAGGCAACATGAAACAGACGTCGAATGGGCAGAGTTTTAAGGTATGCATGAGGTCATTAATGGGATCAATGCATCAATGCTAGACCTGACCCCGGTAATGACCCCGGTAATGCGGTAATGTTTATGATCAAGGCTTGATGGCAGGCGGTGCTGATTGGGGCTTGCCGACAAACTGGTAGAATATTTCATCACGCTTGACCATGCCCAGGTCGCTGCGTGCACGCTCTTCAATGGCTTCAGTGCCTTGTTTCAAATCACGCACCTCAGCATCCAGCAGCGCATTGCGCGCTGCTGTCTGAAGATTTAGCTGTTTTTGCGCTTCTACCTGACGATTCACTTCCCACACCTTCAACCAGCCACCCTTGCCCAGCCACAACGGGTACTGCAATAATAGCAGCAGGATAGCCAGTATCAGTGTGATCGCACGCATTACCCTAGCTGATAATATGCGTCACGCCCGGGATAGGAAGCGACATCACCCAAGTCTTCTTCGATACGCAGCAACTGGTTGTATTTAGCCATACGATCCGAACGCGACAACGAACCGGTCTTGATCTGCATTGCATTGGTGGCGACCGCGAGATCGGCGATGAAAGAATCTTCTGTTTCACCGGAACGATGTGAAATGACCGCCGTATAACCGGCTCGCTTGGCCATCTCGATCGCGGCAAAGGTCTCAGTCAAGGTGCCGATTTGATTGACCTTGATCAGGATGGAATTCGCCAGCCCTTCACGGATGCCTTTGCGCAAGATTTTGGTGTTGGTAACAAATACATCATCGCCCACCAACTGGATGGATTTACCCAGACGCTTGGTCAGTTCTTTCCAGCCTTCCCAGTCATGCTCACTCATGCCGTCTTCGATGCTGATAACCGGATATTTATCGACCCAGGTAGCATACAGATCAATGATCTGAGCGGAACTTAGCGTCAGACCATCCGCCTTCAGCAAATACTGTCCATCCTGATAAAATTCTGAAGCGGCGGCATCGATACCGATCGCCACATCCGCACCGGGGATATAACCCGCCGCCTCGATCGCCTCCACGATCACCTTGAGTGCCGCCTCATTCGAACCCAGCGCGGGCGCAAAACCGCCTTCGTCACCAACGGTGGTAGAAAGTCCACGATGATGCAACAGCTTTTTCAGGTTATGAAACACTTCAGCACCACAGCGCAGCGCCTCGCGGAAACTGCTGCTGCCGACCGGAATAATCATGAATTCCTGTATATCTGCGCCACCGGTGGCATGTGCGCCGCCGTTGATGATATTCATCATCGGCACCGGCATTTCCATGCGTGCAGCGCCTCCCAGATAACGATACAGTTGCAGGCCGCTTTCTTCGGCAGCGGCGCGCGCCACGGCCATCGATACCGCCAGCAACGCATTGGCACCCAGACGGGATTTGTTTTCAGTGCCATCCAGGTCGATCATGGTCTGATCGATAAAGGCCTGCTCGGACGCGTCCAGGCCGATAATCGCCTCGGCAATTTCGGTGTTTACATATTCCACCGCCTTGCATACCCCTTTGCCCAGATAACGCTGTTTGTCCTCATCGCGCAGTTCCACAGCTTCCTTGGTACCGGTAGAGGCACCGGAAGGCACGGCAGCCCGTCCCATCACACCTGACTCAAGCAATACATCCGCTTCCACGGTAGGGTTGCCGCGAGAATCCAATATTTCACGGGCGATAACGTCAACGATTGCGCTCATATTATTTTTTCCTTTTGTAATCAGACAGTTTTTAAATCAAGAACTTCTTCAATAAAACCCAGTCGCTTCACTGTTGCATCCAGTGCTAACAATGTTTGCAATAAAGCCTGCATGTGTGCCAAGGGAAAGGCGTTAGGCCCATCCGAAAATGCCTGGGCAGGATTAGGGTGAGTTTCCATGAAAATCCCCGAAATCCCGGCAGCCACTGCGGCACGCGCCAGCACCGGCACGAATTCTCGCTGACCGCCGCTAACAGCCCCCTGCCCGCCCGGCAATTGCACCGAATGGGTCGCATCATATACCACAGGACAACCGGTACCGCGCATCACCGACAGTGAACGCATATCCGATACCAGGTTATTGTAACCGAAGGAAGCGCCGCGTTCACATACCATAATATTGTTCTGCCCTGAGGCATCACGCGCCTTCTCAACCACATTCTGCATATCCCAGGGCGATAGAAACTGACCCTTCTTGATATTCACCACCCGCCCGCAACGTGCCACGGCATGAATGAAATCGGTCTGACGACACAAAAAAGCAGGGGTCTGCAATACATCCACCACGGCAGCTACCTGTGGAATTTCTTCGATGCTATGCACATCGGTCAATACCGGCACACCCAGTTGCGACTTCACTTCACCGAGTATTTTCAGACCGGCATCTATGCCATAGCCGCGAAAAGACTTGCCTGAACTGCGATTTGCCTTGTCATAGGAAGACTTGTAAATAAACGGCAGCTTCAGCTCCAGACACATCTGTTGCAACTGCCCGGCGGTATCAATCGCCATTTGCAAGGATTCGATCACACAAGGCCCGGCAATCAGAAATAACGGCCGGTGCAACCCGACTTCAAAGCCACATAAGTTCATGCGCCCACCCCTGCAACATCTGTCTTTTGCCCTGCGTCTTCTGTCCTATGCCCTGGCGCTTCTGTCTTCTGTCCTCTGTCTTCTGTCCTCTGTCCTCTGTCCTCTGTCTTCTGATGTAACAACGCCGCTTCGACAAAGGATTTGAACAACGGATGTCCGGTACGCGGCGTGGAAGTAAATTCAGGGTGAAACTGCACGCCGACGAACCAAGGGTGCAAGGAATTCGGCAATTCCATGATTTCCGGTAAATTTTCAGAAGGGGTGCGTGCCGAAATAATCATGCCGTATTTTTCGAGCAGCGGCACATAATGATTGTTCACTTCATAACGATGCCGGTGCCGCTCATTGACTTCCTGCCCATAAATGCGTGCAGCCAGTGTACCTGCACTGACCGGACAACGCTGCGAACCCAGGCGCATCGTGCCGCCCAGATCCGAGTCACTGCTGCGCGTCTCCACCCTGCCGTCACGATCGCGCCATTCGGTGATCAGGGCGACCACCGGATGTTCGGTCTCCAGGTTAAATTCGGTGCTGTTCGCGTCAGCCATGCCCGCCACATCGCGCGAAAATTCGATTACCGCCAATTGCATCCCCAGGCATATACCCAGATAAGGAATCTTGTTTTCGCGTGCGTAGCGAATAGCGGCAATTTTTCCTTCCGTGCCGCGTTTGCCGAAACCGCCCGGCACCAGGATCGCGTCAAAATGCTCCAGGCTTTGCGTGCCCGAGGCTTCTATGTCTTCGGAATCAATATAGCCAATATTCACTCGGGTTTCGGTGTGGATGCCGGCGTGACGCAATGCTTCAATCAGCGACTTGTAAGACTCGGTCAGATCGACATATTTACCGACCATGCCGATGGTAAGCTGATGTTGAGGATTCTCCAGCGCGTGCACCAGTTTTGCCCATACCGTCAAATCCGCAGGTGGCAAATCCAGTCCCAATTCCTCGCAGAGGATACGATCCAATCCTTGTGCATTAAGCATTTGCGGAACCTTGTAAATGCTGTCCACATCCCACATCGAAATCACGCCCTCTACCCGCACATTGGCAAACAGGGATATTTTGGCACGCTCTTCGTCGGGAATAGGACGGTCGGCTCTACAGACCAACGCAGTCGGAAAGATGCCGATTTCGCGCAATTTCTGTACGCTGTGTTGCGTGGGTTTGGTTTTCAGTTCACCCGCAGTCACGATATAGGGCACCAGCGTCAAGTGCACATAGGCCACCTGATTGCGCCGTTTGCGCAGCCCCATCTGACGCGCCGCTTCGAGGAAAGGCAGCGATTCGATATCGCCAACCGTGCCGCCGATTTCGACGATCGCCACATCCACATTACCATCATACGAGGCGGCTGCGCCACGTTCGATAAAAGCCTGAATCTCATTGGTAATATGCGGAATCACCTGCACTGTCTTGCCCAGGTATTCACCGCGTCGCTCTTTCTTGATCACGCTGTCGTAGATCTGCCCGGTGGTGAAATTATTGGTCTTGCGCATTTTCGCAGAAATGAAGCGCTCATAATGCCCGAGATCAAGATCGGTTTCGGCACCATCCTCGGTGACAAACACCTCACCGTGTTGAAACGGACTCATCGTGCCCGGATCCACGTTAATATAGGGATCAAGCTTCAGCATCGTTACCTTGAGACCACGCGATTCAAGAATGGCCGCCAGGGAAGCGGCAGCAATGCCCTTACCCAACGAAGAAACAACACCCCCGGTAATAAATATATACTTTGTCATGCGAGTGCCCGGATTTTTATCTTTAAGTAGGGCGCGATGATACCGTAAAACGGCCTTGCTTCAAAATGCAGACTGAGGTTATGAGATAAAAAGCTGCTAACCGGCGTGATTTTTAGCGAGTTGAATGTTGGGCAACGAAAAGATGTTGCCCAACCTACCCGCCCTCATAACTGCGGATGGGAGCGTTCCTGCTTGCTATGCAACTTGTTAAGCCCGTTCAGATAGGCTTTGGCCGAAGCCACCACAATGTCGGTGTCCGCACCCTGACCGTTGACGATACGCCCGCCTTTGGCCAGACGCACCGTCACTTCGCCTTGCGCATCGGTGCCACTGGTAATGTTATTCACCGAATACAGTTGCAATTCGGTACCGCTGTGCACAATTTTCTCGATAGCCTGAAAGGTTGCATCCACCGGTCCGCCGCCTTCAGCCTCGGCCTCATGCCGGACACCACCAATATTGACCACCACCTTTGCCACGGGAAGGATGCCGGTTTCGCTGTGGGCGCGCAACGATAGCAGATGAAAATGCTCGCTGACCTTGGCGACTTCCTCATCGCTGACCAAGGCCTGCAGGTCTTCGTCAAAAATTTCATGCTTGCGGTCTGCCAGTTCCTTGAAACGTTGAAACGCCGCATTAAACATTTCTTCTGTCGCAAACTCGATATCCAGTGCGCTAAAACGCTGGCGCAGCGCATTACGTCCGGATAATTTACCCAACGTCAGCTTGTTGGCGTTCCAGCCCACATCCTCGGCGCGCATGATTTCGTAGGTTTCACGATGTTTCAACACGCCATCCTGATGAATACCGGACTCATGCGCGAAGGCATTTGCGCCGACGATCGCCTTGTTCGGTTGCACCGGATAACCGGTGATACTGGATACCAGCTTGGAAGTCGGTACAATTTGCGTGGTGTCGATACGCGTGGCGAGATTGAACAAGTCACGGCGAGTCCGAACTGTCATCACGACCTCTTCCAATGCGGCATTACCGGCGCGCTCACCCAAACCGTTAATGGTGCATTCCACCTGACGTGCGCCGTTGATCACCGCCGACAACGAATTCGCTACCGCTAAACCCAGATCATTATGGCAATGCGTAGACCAGATCACCTTGCCGGAATTGGGCACACGGGCGATCAGTTGCCGGATGCGCTCTCCCCAGGCGGCGGGTATCGAATAGCCTACCGTATCCGGCACATTCAAGGTAGTCGCACCGGCCTTGATCACTTCGTCAAAGATACGCACCAGAAAATCCATATCCGAACGTACCGCATCCTCTGCCGAAAATTCCACGTTGTCGGTATATTCAAGCGCTAGCTTCACGGCAGCCACCGCACGTTCCACCACCTGATCCTCGTTCATGCGCAATTTGTGCTGCATATGAATCGGGCTGGTAGCAATAAAAGTATGGATACGCCCGGATTTTGCCGGACGAATCGCCTCGCCGGCACGGCGCACGTCCACTTCACCGGCACGCGCAAGCGAACACACGGTGGAGTTTTTTACGATTTCGGCAACCGCCTTGACCGCCTCAAAATCACCCTGACTGGCCGCAGCAAAACCTGCCTCGATGACATCCACGCCCAACTTTTCCAGTTGACGGGCAACGCGAATTTTCATCTCCCGGGTCATCGACGCACCGGGGCTTTGTTCGCCATCGCGCAAGGTGGTATCAAAAATAATCAGTTTGTCTGTCATGAGGAATTCCAATAAAAGTTGTAGTCCGTGTCAGGGGAAATGAAGAAACCCAGTGCCATTCAAGTTCAGGTGCGACTTTAGCCACGACCACTGCCTCAGACGACTGGTTTTTTTCGCAGTTTCCACACCCACATCACATAACCTGACAAGGCGTAAGTCAGAAAAAGTCCAAATAAAACACCCGGCGGATAGCTGGAAATCAGGATGAAAAACAACGCTACCAAGAAGATCGTCACAAAGGGCACGCTCTTGCGCATATTCAGATCCTTGAAGCTGTAAAAAGGCAGATTGCTCACCATGCTCAAGCCGGCAAATACCGTCAAAAAGGCCACCGGCCAGCTAAGCTCAGTCCCCTTAAAGCCGTAATCCAGCATCACCCAGACAAAACCGGCTACCAGCGCGGCGGCGGCGGGGCTAGGCAACCCCTGAAAATAGTGTTTGTCCACCACGTCCATGTTGGTGTTGAAACGCGCCAGACGCAACGCAGTCGCGGCACAATAAATGAAGGCGGCAAACCATCCCCATTTGCCCAGTCCCTTCAAGGCCCATTCATAGACCACCAGCGAAGGCGCGACCCCGAATGAAACCATGTCCGACAGACTGTCATATTCCGCGCCAAACTCACTTTGGGTATGCGTCAGACGTGCCACCCGGCCATCCAGACCATCGAGCACCATCGCAATAAAAATAGCGACCGCCGCATCCACATAGCGACCATTCATCGCCTGCACAATGGCATAAAAACCCGCAAACAGCGCCCCGGTGGTGAACAGATTGGGCAGCAGATAAATGCCGCGCCTGCGCAGATTCATCGGTTTGCGAATATTATAATCGTCCATAGCTTAAACTGACGGTTGCAACAGAGCCAGAATGGTCGTCGTCGCCGAGACCTTGTCGCCGATGCTGACTTTGACTTTTGCATCCAGCGGCAGGTATACATCCACCCGGGAACCGAAACGGATGAAGCCGTAACGCTGACCGCGTGTCAAAGCATCACCAGACTTCACATAACATAAAATACGCCGCGCGATTAGCCCCGCCACCTGCACCGAAGTAATATCGGCGCCAGCACTGGTTTTCAGCCAAACCGCATTACGTTCGTTTTCGGTAGAAGCCTTGGCCAGATCGGCATTGACAAACTTGCCGGGAAAATACCAGACCTTTTGCACCGTGCCTTCCACCGGACTGCGGTTGGAATGCACGTTAAACACGTTCATGAACACGCTGACCTTGATCGCCTCGCGTTGCACATAAGGATCATTGACACGCTCTACCGCGACGATGCGTCCATCTGCAGGGGACAGCACCGCCCCTGCATCCATCGGCACCGCACGCCCCGGATCACGAAAAAACTGTAACACAAACAACGCGATAATCCAGGCGAGAAACGCGGGGATGCCCCCGGTTAGCCAGGTTAGCAATACTGCGATGACGAGGCTGCCGACCAGAAAAGGCCAGCCCTCGCGGGCGATGATGGGATGCGGATAATTATTCATTTAAGCCTGTGAGTAAGTTGCTAGTAACGCATGAAACTCACCGTAGGGTGCGCTGCAGCACCCTTTGCGATGCATCATAAATTCTGGTGCGCAAGCACACCCTACGAAAAACGAAAGGTTCATGGATAGGAAGCGTGCGTGATGCCCTTAGTTTTTGGATTGATCAACCAACTTGTTACGACTGATCCACGGCATCATCGCGCGCAGTTGGCCTCCGACCACTTCGATCGGATGTTCCGCATTCTGCCGACGACGCGCCGTCATTTCAGGATAGTTGGTGCGGCCTTCCAGGATGAACTGCTTGGCGTAGGAACCGTTTTGAATATTCTTCAGACATTCCTTCATCGCTGCGCGTGCTTCACCGGCGATCACCCGCTGACCGGTCACATATTCACCGTATTCCGCGTTATTGGAAATCGAATAATTCATGTTGGCAATACCGCCTTCATACATCAGATCGACGATCAGTTTGAGTTCGTGCAGACATTCAAAATAAGCCATCTCCGGCGCATAACCCGCTTCGGTCAAGGTCTCGAAACCCGCCTTCACCAGTTCCACTGCACCACCGCAGAGTACCGCCTGTTCGCCGAACAGATCGGTTTCGGTTTCTTCGCGGAAATTTGTTTCGATCACGCCACCCTTGGTGCCGCCATTGGCTGCCGCATACGCCAGTGCAATATCCTTGGCCTTGCCGGACTTGTCCTGAAACACCGCGATCAGGGTAGGCACGCCGCCACCCTTGAGATATTCGGAACGTACCGTATGTCCCGGGCCTTTAGGGGCAATCATGATCACATCCACATCCGCACGCGGTACGATCTGGTTGTAATGGATATTGAAACCATGCGCGAAAGCCAGCGCCGCACCGGATTTCAGATGCGCTGCAATATGCTTGTTATAGGTGTCTGCCTGGGTCTCATCGGGCAACAGAATCATCACCACATCCGCATTTTTTACCGCCTCCGAAATTTCCAGAACCTGATGGCCGGCAGCGACCGCCTTGTTCCAGGAACTGCCATCGCGGCGCAAACCGACCGTGACGCTGACGCCTGATTCCTTCAGGTTCTGTGCATGGGCATGACCCTGTGAACCATAGCCGATAATGGTTACTTGCCTGCTCTTGATCAAGGATAGATCTGCGTCTTTATCGTAATAAACTTTCATGTTGTCCTCTGGGTAAATAATTATTTTTAATTTAAATCTTTAAAATACGGCTGCCACGACCAATGCCTGAAGCACCGGTGCGCACGGTTTCCAAAATCAGGCTGCGATCAATCGCGTCGATAAAACTTTCCAGTTCCGCACAGGAACCGGTCAGTTCGATAGTATAGGTGCAATCGGTCACGTCAATAATACGCCCGTGAAAAATATCCGCCATGCGCTTGAATTCGTCGCGCGCTTCACCCTTGGCTGCCACCTTGACCAGCATTAACTCACGCTCGAGGTGAGATCCCTCACTCAAATCCATTACCGCCGCCACATCCACCAGTTTGTTGAGCTGTTTGTTAATCTGCTCGATGACCGCATCCGAACCACTGGTGACGATGGTCATGCGTGACAGTGTGGCATCTTCGGTGGGTGCCACGATCAAGGATTCGATGTTATAGCCGCGTGCCGAAAACAATCCTGCGACGCGCGACAGCGCACCGGCTTCATTTTCCATCAACAAGGAAATAATATGTCTCATTATAAATCCTCCCCGAGCATCACTTCAGACAAGCCCCGACCACCGGGAACCATCGGGAACACATTTTCAGAAGGGTCAGTCCTGAAATCCATGAATACCAGCTCATGTTTGCGCGCAAAAGCCTCTTTCAGCGCGGGTTCCACATCCGATGGCTTGTCGATACGCATGCCGATATGCCCGTAAGCTTCGGCCAGCTTTGCAAAATCCGGCAACGCATTCATATAAGTCTCAGAATAACGGTTGCCATGGAAAAATTCCTGCCATTGCCTCACCATCCCCAGATAGCCGTTGTTCAGCGAAATCACCTTGATCGGCAGACGAAATTGCTTGCAGGTGGAAAGCTCCTGAATATTCATCTGGATACTGCCCTCCCCCGTCACGCACGCAACCGTAGCACCCGGATTGACCAGTTGCACGCCCATCGCTGCCGGCAAGCCAAAACCCATGGTACCGAGGCCGCCTGAGTTGATCCAGCGACGCGGTTTTTCAAACTTGTAATATTGTGCGGCCCACATTTGATGTTGCCCCACATCGGAGGTGACGAAGGCATCCCCCCCGGTGACTTCATGCAACTGTTCGATCACATATTGCGGCTTGATCACCTCTGTAGAATTCTTGTAACGCAACCGGCCGCCTTTATCGCGCCATTCTTCCACTTGCTTCCACCACAGTGCCATATCCGCCACAGCGGCGGTTCGACGGCTATTTTTGACTATCGCCAGCAATTCGTCCAGCACCGGTTTGAGTTCACCAACGATCGGCACATCCACCTTGACGCGTTTGGCAATCGAGGACGGGTCAATGTCGATATGAATAATTTTGCGCTTCTCTTGTTCAAAGTGTTCCACATTGCCGACTACCCGGTCGTCAAAGCGCGCGCCAACTGCCAGCAGCACATCGCAATACTGCATGGCCATGTTGGCTTCATAGGTGCCGTGCATACCCGGCATACCGACAAAATGCTTGTCACTGGCAGCAAGACCGCCCAATCCCATCAGCGTATTGGTACAGGGGAAACCCAGCAGACGCACCAACTCGGTCAATTGCGCCGACGCACCCGACAGTACCACCCCGCCACCGGCATAAATCATCGGCCGTTTGGCTTCCATCAACAGATGTGCAGCACGCTTGATTTGGGTGCTGTCTCCCTTGCCCACCGGTTGATAGGAACGGATATGCACGCTTTCCGGATAGGCAAATTCAGTCTTCTGATTCGAAACATCCTTGGGTATATCAACTAGCACCGGGCCAGGCCTGCCCGATTTTGCCAGATAAAAGGCTTTCTTGAGGGTAATCGCGATGTCCTTGACATCCTTCACCAGATAATTGTGTTTGACGCAAGGACGGGTAATGCCGACCGCATCCACTTCCTGAAAAGCATCTTCACCGATCGCAAAGGTCGGAACCTGGCCGCTGATGACCACCATCGGCGTGGAATCCATATATGCCGTCGCGATTCCGGTTACCGCATTGGTCAACCCCGGCCCTGAGGTGACCAGTGCCACACCGACCTTGTCGGAAGATCTGGCATAGCCGTCTGCCGCATGCACGGCAGCCTGCTCGTGCCGCACCAGCACATGTTTTACCTTGTCCTGTTTGAACAATTCGTCATAAATAAACAACACCGCTCCGCCTGGATAGCCAAAAACATATTCGACCTGCTCCTCTTGCAAACAACGGATAACGATCTCCGCGCCAGTCAACTCCATTTCGATCACCCTGATAATTCTACTAAAAGACCGCGTAAGATAATGGCTTACGACGATTTGGTCAACCGGTAATATTGAAAAAACCTGCAAGTGATGCTTTAACGACCCTGAAAATGTGCTAAGAAAAAACCCTGTTCCAAATAGGGAAAAGGGTTGAACCCCATTTGCGATGCCTCACAAATTCTGGTGCGCAAGCGCACCCTACGCGCTACATTACCTATTGAATAACAATAATTACTGCCGATCATTTATTATATATTCGGCCAACCCATTAAAGCCAAGCAAAATTCAAATATATGAGTCTTAATTATCATGCGGCGCAATGCGCTGAGCTTATTGATGTCCGTGGATACACCTTACAACCACCCCGCCCTGACGGGCACCCCTCCAGTGGAGGGGAATAAAAAACACCCCGCCCTGATTTTCCAGTGGAGAGGGATAACTTTAACGTGAAACTTGCGCAGCGATCGTCTTCTCCCTCGCCCGCTTGCGGGAGAGGGATGGGGAGAGGGAAACGGGCATGATGGGTTTCATCATCAG
>CAIRBC010000139.1 GCA_903876685.1 uncultured Nitrosomonadales bacterium
GAGGTTCATGGGTAGGGTTGACTTGTCTGCTTGAATTTTCTATCCTTGGTCACCATCCGATAATTATTGCATCGGCTAACGGGAATAATCGCATGGATCAACAAGAAAAGGTACCTCGAAAATACCTGCCGTCAGGCCGACTTGCCGCAGTGCATTTAGCGGTCATGGCAATACTCTCTGGCATAGCCGGGCCGCTACTAGGTCCGGTGATCGTCAATTATGTCAATCCGCCGACGGCCTGGGGAATGATGACAAAAATAGGCGACTATTCGCCGGGCAATGTTATCCTCTGGGGATCCGGATGCTTGATGATCGTGGTATTTTTTTATACCGCCTGGCTGCTAAGGCAGGGACGCAAAGACTGGAAAAACGCACAACCGAAAGCCTGGTATAACTGATATTGACCTATGCATGGGTCGGTCAGATTACTCGTCAAAGCCCCGCAATTGGGCGATATCGATGATACGCACGTCCTTGCCTTTGACTTCGATCAGGCCATTGTCGGATAAATTGTGCAGGATGCGGGAAAAAGTTTCGGGGGTGATATTCAGGTTGGATGCAATCACATTCTTGTTGGCCAGTAAACTGATTTTAACATCCTGACCTTCGGTGATTTCCTCCAGATCCTGCAACAGGTAGCCGATCACACGTTGTGCAGAGGAGCGCAACGTGAACGATTCCACGGATTTGATCAGGCGATGCAACCGGACGGAAAGCCCGGCCAGCATATTTCTGGAAAACACAGGGTCGCTGTCTATGCCTTCAAAAATCACACTCTTATGGATATGCAGCACCAAGGAATCGGTCAGCGCTTGCGCATAGACCGGAAAAGGCTTGTCCAGAAACATCACCGCTTCGCCGAAAGAGTGGCCGGGACCCAGTAATTCGACCACCTTTTCGATTCCCTGTGGAGAGGACATCGCCAGTTTGAGCTGACCATGAATCATTACATAAAAACCGGTGCAAGGGGCACCGCGCTGAAACAATACCTCGCCGCGCGCAACTTGGATAGCGCGGGTACTTTGTGCAATACGTTCGATTTCTTCGACTGACAATTCCCGAAACATGGGAAGATTAGTCAGGATGGCAGGTATTTTTACTGGAGTGGACAAAACAGTTCCTTGGTATACATTGCAACAACAATAACAAACATTCCGCCATAAAGTCCAGTGGCATAGCGCTAACGGGCATGGCAATTTTGCCACCCCTGATAATAAAACTCGCCATGCCCGTTTCACTGAGGAACCCACTAGCCACTCCACTTTGTTGCCAAAAGACAGCAACCAAGTGGCTGGTTATCTCCCCATCCTTCTCCCGCGAGGGGGGAGGGAGAGTAAGTCGCTGCGCGAGTTTCACGTTAACTTCGCCCAACAAATGGCGTTTGTACAACCCATCCCGTTTCCCTTGATTCATATCAAGGAATCAACAAACCTGCCCAGTTACCATTATCTTGCTTTAAATCAGGAATCTGTTGGTGCGTCTAGGTATTCAATGGGATGGTCGCAATCAGGTTTTGGAACCACAACTCAAAAGCTCTACAGAGGAGGTAAGTTATGAAGGAAACGTTTACCAAGGCAATGGCGCGAAACATATTTTATGGAGGAGCTGTATTTTTCTTCCTGTTGTTTATCGCCTTGACCTTTGACACCGTGCAGAATCTGCCAAAACGGGATCATCGTGAGAATATCACCGATTCTGTGGTACGCGGCAAACATATCTGGGAAACACGCGACTGTGTCGGATGCCACACCATTCTTGGAGAGGGTGCCTACTTCGCTCCTGAACTGGGCAATGTCTACCAGCGCCGTGGTCCGGAATTCATCAAGGGCTGGATCAAGTCACAACCGACCGGCACGCCGGGTCGCCGTCAAATGCCACAATTCAACCTGACCGATCAGCAGCTCGACGATGTCGTTGCATTCTTGAAATGGACTTCTGAAATCAACACCAGTCATTGGCCGCCCAATATTGAAGGCTAATTTTACAGACGACTAGGAGCAATTAACTATGCAATATAAATCTCAAGCGGTGGCGAAGCCTTATTTCATTGCCGCCATTGGCCTGTTTGTCGGACAGATTCTGTTCGGCTTGATCATGGGTTATCAATACGTGGTGGGAGACTTCCTGTTTCCCCTCATCCCTTTTAACGTGGCCCGCATGGTCCACACTAACCTGCTGATCGTGTGGATTCTGTTTGGATTCATGGGTTCGGCTTACTATATGATCCCTGAAGAGACGGAATCCGAGCTGTTCAGCCCCAAGCTGGCGATGCTCATGTTCTGGGTATTCCTGGTTGCAGGTGCTTTAACCATTGTCGGTTACCTGACAGTGCCTTATGCCACCCTGGCACAGATGACCGGTAATGACATTCTGGCGACGATGGGACGTGAGTTTCTCGAACAACCCTTGCCGACCAAGGTCGGTATCGTGATCGTGGCACTGGCTTTCCTGTTCAATATCAGCATGACCATGCTGAAAGGGCGCAAGACTTCGATCAGCCTGGTAATGGTTTTGGGACTATGGGGTCTGGCGATATTCTTCCTGTTCTCTTTCTATAATCCTAGCAATCTGGTGCTGGACAAGTATTTCTGGTGGTGGACTGTGCATCTGTGGGTTGAAGGGGTATGGGAACTGATCCTGGGTGCAATGATGGCCTTCGTGTTGATCAAGATCACTGGCGTGGATCGTGAAGTCATTGAAAAATGGCTGTATATCATCATCGCGATGACCCTGATTACCGGCATCCTCGGCACCGGTCACCACTACTTCTGGATCGGTACGCCTGAATACTGGCAGTGGTTCGGTTCGGTATTTTCTGCATTGGAACCCATCCCGTTCTTCATGATGACGGTGTTTGCCTTCAATATGGTCAATCGTCGTCGCCGCGAGCATCCCAATAAAGCCGCCACATTATGGGCTCTGGGGACTGGCGTGATGGCGTTCCTGGGCGCTGGCGTGTGGGGATTTTTGCATACTCTGGCTCCGGTAAACTTCTACACCCACGGCACTCAGATCACGGCAGCTCACGGCCACATGGCGTTTTATGGCGCCTATGTGATGGTGAATCTGACCATGATCTCTTACGCTATGCCAATGTTGCGCGGGCGCAGTGCAAACTCACGTTCGTCGCAAGTCATGGAAATGTGGTCATTCTGGCTGATGACCGTATCCATCGTGTTTATCACGCTGTTCCTGACCGCTGCCGGAATTCTGCAAATCTGGCTGCAACGCATGGGCAGTTCTCCCTTGAGTTTCATGGCGACGCAAGAGCAAGTGATGATTTTCTACTGGATGCGTGAAATCGCCGGCTTCGTGTTCTTCGCGGGTCTGGTGCTTTACATCTGGAGCTTCTTCTGTAAAAAAGGCGAAGCCCTTGTAGCAGCGTAAACGTATTCCCTCTGGAGGGACGTTCGCGTCCCTCTTTTTTTAACCCCCCTCTTGGGATAATTATTTTGACTCACAAAGTTTCGCATGAAATGTATGCTACTTCGCCTGATGACCTGGCAATCTACTGTAATCGTTCAGGATGAATCCTGACATGAACATACTGCCTTTTTACAAACCGCACGGCAATGAAATTGAATTGTTCGAGCATGCCTACCACAACCGCCTGCCTTTGTTGATCAAGGGGCCGACCGGTTGCGGCAAGACGCGTTTCGTCGCGCATATGGCTGCAAAGTTGGGTCTGCCGTTGTACACCGTGGCCTGCCATGACGACCTTAGCGCGGCTGACCTGGTGGGGCGACATCTGATCGGCGATGGACAGACCTACTGGAATGACGGCCCGCTGACCCGCGCGGTGCGTGAGGGCGGCATCTGCTATCTGGACGAGGTGGTGGAAGCGCGCAAGGACACCACCGTGGTGCTGCATCCGCTGTCTGATGATCGCCGCATCCTGCCGATCGAGCGCACCGGAGAGATACTCGAAGCCCCCCCAGAATTCATGTTGGTGGTGTCCTATAACCCCGGCTACCAGAACTTTCTCAAGGGCATGAAGCCCAGTACCCGCCAGCGCTTCGTCTGCCAGCGCTTTAGCTTTCCCGCACCAGAACTGGAGCAACAGATCGTAATCGGCGAGACCGGCGCCGATGCGATGCTCGCCAAACGCCTGGTCAACCTCGCCCAATCCTTGCGTGCGCTCAAGGAACATGATCTGGAAGAGGCTGCCAGCACCCGCTTGCTGGTGTATACCGCAACGCTGATCGGCAGCGGCTTTGATCCGGTAGAGGCTTGCCGTGCGGCGCTGGTGGAACCGCTCACCGACGATCATGAGACAGCCGAGGCGCTGATGGAGATGGTCTATGCCAGCTTCGGCAAGTGACCCGTCAAAGCCTCGCGGTAGCGGGTCTTGCCCGGACGCCAGACTATGTTATCCACTGATCGGCTACCATGACTAATATCCAGCGTTACCGGTTGCTGACCCAGGCCGGATTTTTCGTGCTGTTCATCCTGGCACCGGTGTTCGATTTATTCCGGCTTGACCTCAATTTAAAACATTTCTTTTTTCTGGGCATGCACTGGACGCTCGGACTGGACGATTTTGTCACTGGGAAAATTGACTCTACTCAGGCCGCCCTCAACCTGCTGTTGCGCGGTGCTTTGCCGATTTTTGGAACCATTGCCTTGGGCGTGGGCGTTTCCTGGAAGTATGGCCGCCTGTATTGCGGCTGGCTGTGCCCGCATTTTTCGGTGGTGGAAACGATCAACCAGTTGATGCATCGCACCATCGGCAAGCAAAGTCTATGGGATCAGCATGATCTTCCCGAGAAAAACGCTGACGGCATTCGCACCCATCCCAACAAGTTCTACTGGCTGGTGTTGCTTCCGCTGGTGAGCGCGTTCTCCTTTGTCTGGGCTTTGGCGCTACTGACTTATCTGCTGCCGCCTGTAGAAATCTACGGCAATTTATGGCATGGCGCACTGACGCGCAACCAGAGTGTTTTCCTGAGTGTCGGCACAATCGCATTTTTTGTTGAATTCATGTTCGCTCGTCATCTGTTTTGCCGCTACGCCTGCGCTGTTGGCCTGTTCCAGAGCCTGGCCTGGATGGCTAACCGCAAAGCCATGGTGGTCGGCTTTAACCGCCACCGCGCAGCAGATTGTGTCGATTGCAACGCCGCCTGCAACAACATCTGCCCGATGCGTCTGCACCCGCGCAGCATCAAACGGCAAATGTTTACCTGCACCCAGTGCGGTCAGTGCATCGACGCTTGTAGCAAGGTGCAGTCCGGAAATCCGCAGGGCACGCTGCTGAAATGGGTGGAGAACGACTGTGCGCTGGACAAGTCCGCAAGAGATTTCGGGCAGCATATCGACATTCCGACACATTGTTATCAACCTGAAAATAAAAGGTAGCCTGCATGGAAGCACAAGTCGGTGCCTTCTGGCACAAACTGATTACCGGCGTTGCAGACCAGCGCTTTCCCGAGCAGGCAGTGACGCTGGAACAAATCAGCAAGACTGCGGGCATCCTGTTTCGCGCCTGGGGCGGCGACAGCGGGCTTGTGGTGAAATCCGCAAGCGCTACCACCCACGGCGCAAAACGCAGCCTGTTACAATGCATTGCCGGGAGCAACCTGAAAACGGAATTGACCTGGCTGGACGGTGAGACCCTTAACTTGCCTGCCTTGCTCGACCTGTTTTCGCAGCAAAGTCTGAACCGCGATCTCTATCTATGGCTGATCGCGCTGGCGGCTGCAAAACCCGACCCTGCCTTATCCTGGATCAGGCGCAATCAGCAAGCGACGCTTGAGGTGCTGGCAAAATTCCCGGGTCTCGCAGCGCGCTACCAGCGTCTGGTTGAGGCAGTATTTTTGCTGCGCCCGCAACCCAAAAGTCTGCCTGCAGGGGAGAGCGCACAGGAAACCGCAATCCGCGCTGCCTTGCTTGAACCTGGCAGTGTGGATCGTTTACCCCCGGCCGATCGCGCGCCGCAGCCTGTATATCTGTGGCTACACCCCGATCCGCCGACCCGTGCAACTGCCAGGGAAAGCAGCAAGGATCCGGAAAATCATGAGGGTGGCGATTCGAAAAATGCCGCAAACGACCGCCGCTATCAGGCTGAACGGGCACAAATGCCGGATGCCAAGCATAGCTTCATGATGTTCTTTCGCGCAGAAAGCATTTTCAGCTGGGCCGAATATATCAAGGTCAACCGCCACACCGAACAGGACAACCTCCCGGACGCGCGCCCAGCGGAAGACCTGGATCGTTTGAGCGTGGCTCAGGATGGCAAAACTACCGCATCGCGGTTGCGCTTCGATCTGGATTTGCCTTCTGAAGCAGCGGACGATTTGCCGCTAGGCGAGGGTATTTTGCTGCCCGAATGGCATTACAAGAAACAGCTTTTACAGCCCGCACACTGCCGTTTGCAGACGATGGTTGCGCGTAACGCCGGGCCGATGGCGCTGCCAGCACACCTGAGCGCCACCGCGCGCCGGTTGCGCAGCCAGTTTGAGGCGCTGACACCGGTTAAGGTATGGCTCAAGGGGCAGTTTGATGGCACCGAACTCGATCTGGATGCCTGCGTACAATTTACCGCCGACCGTATCAGCGGCCTCAATGCACGTCAGGCCGGACTGTACCAAGCCCATCATAACCGCGATCGAGAGCTGGCGTGTCTGTTGCTGGCCGATCTGTCGCTGTCCACCGATGCCCATGTCAACGACCATGCTCGGGTCATCGATGTGATTCGCGACACCTTGTTGCTGTTTTCTGAAGCCCTGTCGGCCACCGGCGACCGCTTCGCGTTATACGGATTTTCTTCACTCAGGCGTGAAAACATCCGCTTTCACCTGCTCAAGGAATTCGAGCACAAATACAACGATGTCGTGCGGGGTCGCATCAGCGCCCTCAAACCCGGTTTTTATACCCGGATGGGGGCTGCTATTCGCCATTCCAGCCAGTTGCTGTCAAAGCAAGCCGCGACTCAACACCTGTTGCTGATACTCACCGATGGCAAGCCCAATGATCTCGATCAATATGAAGGACGCTATGGCGTGGAAGACACCAGAATCGCCATTCAGGAGGCTCGCCAAATGGGGTTGCGCCCGTTTTGTGTCACCATCGATGAGAAAGGTAGCCGCTATTTGCCGCATCTGTTCGGCGTCAACGGCTATGTGGTGATACGCAAGCCATCCGAATTGCCGCGTCAACTGCCGATGTTGTATGCACAACTGACTCATTGACCCGGCATTGTTGAATAAATCGATTAATGTGAAACTCGCGCAGCGATCGTCTTCTCCCTCGCCCGCTTGCGGGAGAGGGATGGGGAGAGGGAAACGGGCATGATGGGTTTCATC
>CAIRBC010000140.1 GCA_903876685.1 uncultured Nitrosomonadales bacterium
CATGCGTTGCATGATAGCCAAAAACTGGCTAGAACGCAAGACCCTACATTGGATTATTCTACCTTTTGTTGCATCTAACACAAAAATTTACATCTTGTGTGCATATTTGCCGGAGGGACACAATACACTCTTGTATTCGCAAAAAACATTGACTCAGTGGAAAATTTTTTTATTCCACTGACAGAAGACTCAATTAAACGCTACTACACCCAGAAAGACGAAAACTTTAAAATTAGAGGCCCCTATCGGACTCACCCACTAGAAGCGACAAAAAGTATGGGGGAACGAAAAAATTTGGTATTTTCAATTATGGGGCCGAATGGGACTGATATCCTCCCCCAAAGACAATGGCTCTGGTCAACTGAGAGAGTTGCAGAGGCTCTCGAAAAAGGTGAACTTGAGTTCATTAAAGGTAGAGATGGCAAACTGACTGTTCATACAAAACAATATCTCCGTGATGAAAATGGCACCGTAAGGCAAGGAAAGCCATTTTCGATCATAGACGATATTTTTACTCAGCATGGAACGAACGAAATAATTGATCTGTTCGGCAATGCTCAGATGTTTTCATTTCCGAAACCATCTGCATTCATCAAGAGACTCGTTGATATGGGTGCAAGCGGACGGGATAATGAGGTCGTTCTTGATTTCTTTGCTGGATCAAGTTCCACAGCACAAGCAGTACTTCAAGCGAACGCAATGGATGGCGGCAATCGTAAATTCATCATGGTTCAGTTACCGGAGCCTTGCGATGAAAACTCTGAAGCATTTAAAGCCAGCTATAAAACCATTGCTGAAATCAGCAAGGAGCGTATCCGCCGTGCTGGCAAGAACATCAAAGCTGAAAATGCGCTGACAGCGCCGGAACTGGATATTGGTTTTCGCGTCCTCAAAATCGACACATCCAACTTGGCTGATGTTTACTACACGCCTGACGCTGTGACGCGGGACCTGTTGTCAGATCAGGTTGACAATATCAAGCCTGACCGCGCTCCCGAAGACCTCTTGTTCCAGGTAATTCTGGACTGGGGTGTCGATCTGGCTTTGCCGATTGCCAAACAAGTCATTCAGGGCAAAGATGTGTTTTTTGTTGATGGCAACGCGCTGTCGGCCTGTTTTGATAACACAGGCAGTATCGACGAAGATTTTGTCAAGGAACTGGCCAAGCACCAGCCCATGCGCGTAGTGTTCCGTGATGCCGGGTTCAGGGACAGCGCCGTCAAGATCAACGTCGAACAGATTTTCAAGCTGCTGTCGCCGGGCACCGAAGTGAAGTACATCTGAGGAGTCAATGATCATGCAACCCTATACGGCAAATGAAGGATGCCGACATCTTACGAGAGCTACAGTCTGGTAGCGGCAGACGCCCGGCCACGCTGTGCTTCCCACGTCTTGTCAATTTGGCCGAGGGGCGCGATGTGCTCTGATGGTTTTGTGGAGTCTGTGCGCGTGACAAAATTGATTGTGGAGTCTATTTTGTGTTTTACGCTCTACAAACCTGTTTGTGGAGTCTGCAGGCTCCACAAAATTGCAAGGAATAAACAGATCGTTGCAGAGAAAACGCAGAGAGATTGCAGAGAAAAATGAAATTGAAATTTAAAACTCAAACCTATCAGACGACAGCGGTGCAGACAGTTGTCGATTGCTTCAAGTGCCAGCCGCCTGCCAATGTGGCCGCCATGAAGTACACCATCCCACAGCTTGAATTTGTCCCGCAGGCTGTGGGACCCATGTCGAGGCTACTGCCATGAGTGCCCCCTTAAAACAAAATAGCGAATTTTTGCGCTTACTTGGAACACTGATTACCACCCACAGCACACTGCAACAACAAGCCGCACGCTCGGTAGATACGGCGCTGGTGGCACGCAACTGGTTGTTTGGTTGGTATGTGTCTGAATTTGAAAAAGGTCAGTCCAAGCGCTCTGAACGGTACGGAAAGCGGTTGACTGAAAACCTTGCACAAGCGCTCACAGCCAAGCTGGGACGGGGATTTTCCAGACGCTCGCTTGATCAATATCGTTTGTTTTATGAGCGCTTTGGGGACATTCGGCAGACGGTGTCTGCCGAATCTGACACTGCACTGGCGCTACAGACCTTGACTGAACAAGCGTTGAATGCCCTGCTCGCTCATTTTCGTCTGGGTTGGTCGCATTATGTGGTGCTGTTAGGCGTAAGTCGTCACGAAGAACGCCGTTTTTACGAACTGGAAGCAATACAGGGCAGTTGGAGTGTGCGCGAGCTGAAACGCCAGGTGGAAAGCGCTCTTTATGAGCGTTTGTCTCTTAGCCGTAACAAGGATGAAGTGAAAGCCTTAGCCCAAGTTGGGCAACTGATCGCAAAGCCCGCTGACATCATCAAAAACCCCTATGTGCTGGAGTTTCTGGATTTGCCAGAGCACCCAACGTATTCAGAGCATCAGCAGGAAATTGCCATCATCGACAAGCTTGAGCATTTTTTGCTGGAGCTGGGGAAAGGTTTTTTGTTTGAGGCGCGCCAGAAGCGTTTTACCTTTGATGACAATCATTTTTATGTCGATCTGGTTTTTTACAACCGCTTGCTGCGTTGCTATGTGGTGATTGATTTGAAAATTGGCAGCCTGACGCATCAAGACTTGGGTCAGATGCAGATGCATGTCAATTATTTTGATCGCCACGTAAAAATAGCCGAAGAATTGCCCACCATTGGCATTTTGCTGTGTTACGACAAGAATGACGCGTTGGTTGAATTAACTTTGCCGGAAGGCAGCAATATCTACGCCTCGCAGTATCAACTCTACCTGCCATCAAAAGAGGAATTGCGGCAAAAAATTCATGAAGCAGAACTGGCATGGGAGGCTGGGCAATGAAACTGAAATTCAAGACGCAGGCATATCAAACGGCAGCGGTGCAGGCCGTGGTTGACTGCCTCAAGGGGCAACCACCCGCCTCTAACGAGGCCATCAGCTACCGCATCGATCCGGGCAAGGCCAAGAAGGGACAAACCATCGGAAGCACTGCGGACAACGGTTCAGGATTCAAGAACGCCGACTTGAAGCTGACGGACGTTGCGCTGCTTGAGAACATCGCGCAGGTTCAACATCAACAAAACTTGCCGCTATCGAGTTCATTGACTGATTTTTATACGATCAATGGTAACCGTGAGCACATGTCGGCGACGACTCAATACAAGGGCATAGCCAGAGCTATATCCCGCCTGCACCTCGACATCGAGATGGAGACCGGCACCGGCAAGACTTACTGCTACATCAAAACCATCTTTGAGCTGAACAAGCAATACGGCTGGAGCAAGTTCATTATCGTGGTACCCAGCATTGCTATCCGCGAAGGGGTAGCCAAGTCGCTGGAGATCACCGCCGAGCATTTTCTGGAAACGTACCACAAGAAGACGCGTTTCTTTATCTACAACTCCAAGCAGCTGCATCATCTGGAAAGTTTCGCGTCAGACGCAGGTATCAACGTGATGGTGATCAACGTGCAAGCGTTCGCCGCCCGAGGTGCGGATAACCGACGCATTTATGAGGAACTGGATGATTTCCAGTCGCGCCGTCCGATTGATGTGATCAGCGCCAACCGACCGATCCTGATCCTGGACGAGCCGCAAAAAATGGAAGGGGCTGCGACACTGAAATCCTTGGAAGAATTCAAGTCGCTGATGGTGCTGCGCTATTCGGCCACGCACAAGACCACGCACAACAAGATTCATCGTCTGGATGCGCTGGACGCTTACAACCAGAAACTGGTGAAGAAGATTGCGGTGCGTGGCATTTCGGTGAAGGGGCTGGCTGGAACCAATGCCTATCTTTACTTGCAGTCCATTGAGATTTCCACCAGGAAGCCGCCCGAGGCGCGCGTCGAATTCGAACAGAAATTAAAGAGTGGCGAAATCAAGCGCGTGGTGCGCAAGCTCTCCAAGGGCAACAACATCTACTCTGATGGTTTTTCTAACGGACATGGCAAATTGCCACCCCTGATGATGAAACCCATCATGCCCGTTTCCCTCTCCCCATCCCTCTCCCGCAAGCGGGCGAGGGAGAGTACGATCGCTACGCGTGTTTCACGTTAACGAGCTGGATCAGTACCGTGGTTATGTCGTATCGGACATCAACGCCAATACCGACACCTTGAGCTTCACCAATGGCATCGAATTATTCGTTGGCGAAGCTACTGGCGACGTGAACGAAGCGGCGCTGCGCCGTATTCAGATTCGGGAAGCGATTAAGGCGCATTTCGACAAGGAACAGGCTCTGTTCCAGTAAGGTATCAAGGTACTGACTTTATTCTTCATCGACGAAGTAGCCAAATACCGCGACTACTCGGCTGCCGACGAGAAAGGAGACTACGCGCGGATTTTTGAAGAGGAATACAGCCAGTACCTGCAGACACAGGGTCAGGCTTGCGCAATTGCATCATTCAAGCTAGACAGCCACTTTTCAAACTTCATTGACTTGATCGATTTTAACCGCACCTGTTGTACGCCTCGGCTAAGAGTTACAACATCCCGGCCAAAACGTTTTCCGACTTCGGTTAAAGTAACCTGCCCGCGTTGCTTCACCAACCATCCGACAAGGCGAATGCTGGGGTCAGGTCTTGACAATGCGGTTTATTCTCCATAATCACTTCATGTCTCGTCCTCAACGTATTGAATATCCCGGTGCGTTCTATCATGTCACTTCCTGTGGCAATACCCGCAAGGCTATTTATTGGGACGACAATGACAGAACTGCATTTCCGACTGTTCTTTGCGAAGTGATCGTGCAGCATAGCTGGCAGTGTCACGCCTACTGCCTGATGGATAATCACGGTAGGCCGGGGTCAGGTTTTGACAATACGGTTCTATCTCACCCCTTTGATTATTTTGCTCACGGTTGAATCATTGTCAAGACCTGACTCCTGCATTCTTTCGTGACCCCTGCATTCTTTCGATTAAGGAGTGAATGATGCCTGTAAAACAAGTATTAACCGAACAACATATGCCTGTCAAAATCTGGACGGACGATGTGGATGATCGTTCCAGGCAGCAATTGTCAAACATTGCATCGTTGCCCTTTATCCACCATCACGTTGCCGCAATGCCGGACGTGCATTTAGGAATTGGTGCGACTATCGGCTCTGTGATTGCCACACATAAGGCCATTATTCCAGCTGCGGTCGGAGTTGATATTGGTTGCGGTATGTTGGCCTGTCAACTTTCACTGACAGCCAACGACATCAATGAAAAGTCCTTGAAGAAAGTATTCGATCAGATTAGTCGTGATGTGCCAGTCGGGAGAGGACAGCACCCGGATAATCGGGCGTTGGTGAATGTCGCAAAACCCTTCGAGTCGCGTCTGACGACGATGATTCAAAAACATCCCGAATTATTAAAGTCATGCGGCAAGTTTTCCAACTGGGTGTATCAACTGGGTACTTTGGGCTGGGGTAATCATTTCATTGAGGTGTGCCTGGATGAAAACAATCAGGTCTGGGTAATGCTACACTCGGGTAGTCGTGGTATAGGCAACGGCATGGCGGATTACTTTATCAAGCTGGCTCGCAAGGATATGGAGCTCTGGATGATCAATCTGCCGGATCGTGATCTGGCCTATTTTCCTGAGGGCACCGAACACTTCGATGATTACGTTGAAGCTGTGCATTGGGCACAAGAATACGCATTTCAGAATCGCCATTCCATGCTCGATTTGATCTTGATCGGATTACGCCGCCATTTGCCTGCCTTTGAAGTGGTGAATCAGGTCGTGAACTGTCACCATAACTATGTTGCCATTGAGCATCACTATGGCGAAAACGTGTACGTCACTCGCAAAGGCGCGATTCGGGCACGAGCAGCTGATCTCGGCATTATTCCTGGCAGTATGGGGGCGAGGAGTTTTATCGTGCGAGGCAAAGGGGAACCTGAAAGTTTCACGTCTTGTTCACACGGAGCAGGTCGGCGCATGAGCCGCACAGCGGCAGAAAAACAATTTACTGAGGCTGATATGGTGAAGCAAACCCAGGGTGTAATCTGCCGTAAGGACAAAGGCGTCATTGATGAAATTCCCGGTGCTTACAAGGACATTGATCAGGTAATGGCGAATCAGGTTGACTTGGTGGATGTGATGCATACCTTGAAGCAGGTGGTGTGTGTAAAAGGCTAACCCGTGCAAGGCATTATCAAGTTCGATAATAACAGCGTCATGGGGTCACGTCATGGGGTCACGTCATGGGGTCACGTCATGGGGTCACGTCATGGGGTCACGTCTAGCATTGATGCATTTGCATCAATGCTAGACCTGACCCCGTTCTTGCCTTTACATCAATGCTAGACCTGACCCCGTTCTTGCCGTTCTTGCCATGACTGAATCAAAGATAGGAGTGGTAAAGTTCACTGGTGAGTGTTCCTGGATGCTTCAGGTAACGCTGTATCGCTGTTTTGTTATTGTACCGATAGATTGTTTCAATCAAAGGCTGGTAATAACGGCCAAAAGTTTTAAAATATAAACGGTTAAGCCAGCGTAAATATTTTTCCCAGTTGATCCCATTACTTCGAAATGTCAATCGTATGACCTCATCCAAATCCATATCGAAATACGGTTCGGGAAGCTGGGCTGCTACGCCTCCAATCGGCCAGTATTCCTGAAAAAATGTTACTAGCCCCAAACGTCTCAGCATCATCCATCTAGCGTAGTCACCGCTCAAACTGGTATCAAAACCATACATTGCAACCACGCTGACCATGTCCTTGCCAAAACCTTTGAGCATACTTTTTCTAATTTCAAATTGGCGAATAGAACCAGGGTGGTTCAGACTGAAATAAATTCGTTTCCTGGTGAATCTTGAATTTTGGCTATTGATTTTAAGGAGTATTGGATACAAGTACTGATCCAGGTAGGCAATATCCAAAGTCTGACTAAAATTTACCTTGTATTCATTAACTACCATTTCCTCTAGCAGCTCATGGGCATTAGCATAACCCAGCAGGTTGTTGTCCAGAAGCATAATGTTCTGCCAACCCGGTGGCACAAAGCCTGAAAATGATTCCGTTTGCATTTCCAGCTTGCCTTCCTTTGCCGGAACGATACAAAAATCACACTTCTTGGGACAGCCCCTGGTTAAAAATCCCAGAGCATAATGCGTATGATCATAAAGGGAATAATCCGGAAAACACGCCTCGATCTCGGGAGGCAGTTTGCGTGAAATATCCATACCTGTCCCACCAATATCTACCTCATCCCCGTAGATATTTCTCAGTTTTACGATCTTTTTCATGGTGCTGGACGTGCTGAATATGGCACTGGCAAAATATTGGTGTGCCTTAAGGTAACGAACTTCCTTTGAGAGCATGACATTAAATCCCAGTGCCTTGTAATAAGTACTCAACTTCATCAGGGCAAAATTGGGAATGCTGCTGTCTATGTCAAATAAAACAACTGTTTTCAAATTAGGCAGCTTTATAAAATATTAGTTGATAATTTAGCGCTTTTTCTGAAGCAATGAAGCTGGCAATAACATCTTTTATGCTGGTCTCTAACGGCCATGGCAAATTGCCACCCCTGATGATGAAACCCATCATGCCCGTTTCCCTGATGAACCCACTAGCCACTCCACTAGGTTGCTAAAAGACAGCAACCAAGTGGCTGGTTATCTCCCCATCCCTCTCCCGCAAGCGGGCGAGGGAGAAGACGATCGCTGCGCGAGTTTCACGTTAA
>CAIRBC010000141.1 GCA_903876685.1 uncultured Nitrosomonadales bacterium
ATTCTTGTCGCCTATTTCTTTACCACCAAAAGTGTCAACTACTTTCAGCCTGAAATGAAGGATGCCTGATTTTGCAACCATTTTCTATACCATTGCCGCTAGTGCCTACGGTGTATTGATGATTAGCAATGAAGACGATAAGCAATGCCTGAATCAATTTTTTGATTATTTTTCCAAGTATGTCGAGAGAATCAAAGCTTCCGATAAGCACTCCCTATACTCAAAAAATACGGAGACTTTGCTCGAGAATGCTTTGGATTTGCTGATATTGTTTAATCCCACAGAATTAGCCGAACAAGCCCAATATCGGGTTACACAAGTAATAGATGCCTGGGACGACCGGCTTGCTTTGTCTGTGCTGTTAAAAATGGTGTTTGAACAGCGCATGGACTTTCAGCATAAAGATTCCATGGTTTATACGCAGACTCTTGCAGAGCTTTACCTGAAGCTGGCAGAAAAATATGACGGGCGCTATCGTACAGAACGAGCAACAGTCATGAATATTTTGTCAGACTTGACCTATTTTGCAGGTAAAGAAGATAGTGAAGACGAAGCTTTAAACTGGATAGTAAAATCACTTGAACTTAATCCGGGTGATGAATTTGCCAAACAACGTAAAAAAAATATCCAGGACAGCCTCGTCACTAAAGAACAAATTCGTCGCTTTAACCATGATGCCAACAACGAAATTGGCGGACTGACCAGCAATCTGAAAGCGCTGCAACGATTGCTGGAGTCAGCCACAATCGACCCGGAATGCCTGGCTTATCTGCAAAAAATAAACAATGGCATGCAACGAATGGCGGCCGTTCGTCGCTCGGTACAAAAACAACAACCTGACTTCAAATCTATAGATATTTACCATATTATCAAATCGCTGGCTGAGGACTATGAGAAACGCATTTACAATATTCCAGTTTTTCCGGAAATGTCAGTTTATTGGGACGTCGATGAGGATTATTTCCGACTTGCCCTTAATAATCTGATCAAAAATTGCGCTGAAGCGTTTGAACGTAAGCAAATCGATTTTTTGCAACGTAAATTGGAAATCAGGTTGGAGCCAGTTGCCGATCATCTGCGCATCAGTATCCGGGATAATGCAGGCGGAATCGATGAGAAATTTCGTGAGCGTATTTTTGAGCCTTATATCAGCAGCAAAGGAGTGCAAAAAAATACCGGCCTGGGTTTGTCCAACGCCAGGAGCGAAATTGAACTGATGGAAGGTACTTTGCAACTCGCCAGTGTACAACCCGAAAATAGCACAGAATTTATTATCAATTTACCCAAGTGAGGCGTCTTTAATATGACTACACCAATAACTGTCCTGTTTATGGACGATGAACCAGCCAACGATATTATTATGAACGCGCAGAATCGCTTGCGTGAACAAGGTTTCGAGGTGGACTTTGTGAGCACCATGAGTACGGCTATCGAAGCGTACTACAAGAAGTTTTATGATGTCTTCGTGCTGGATATCGATATGAGCCATTTAATCGATGAGCAGGAAGGCGATGGCGTTAAGGTGTTAAAGCGCTTTGTCTCACTGCATAATCAAACAAAGGTGATCATGTTTAGTGGTGCTGGCACAGTTCAGCATTGGTTCGCAGCAGCCAACACACATTGCTTTGCTTATATCGCCAAAGATCAGCAAGACGGCAATTTGGACAGTATCGACCTGTTGATTGCTAAAATCAAAGCTGCTGCCGCAGCACCAGGCACTGTCAAGTTAAAACACAAGCCCGGTACTGTGCTACACCACGCACTGCTGATCAGCGACAACCCTGAATTAATCAAACAAGCGCAACAGCAAGTTTCAGCTTGCTTGGGTGCGGACTGGACTACGCAAGCCATGTCGCCCGATCAATTGTCAGAACCCAGGATTGATGATAGTCAATATGGTGTAATAGCCTGGCTACAACATGAGTTTTCTACGCGCGCCCGTGTCACAGAGCCGCTAAAAATCATCCTCAACAAAGCACCCACTCCACAGGTTATCATTGGTTGCGATGGTTCAGATGACTTGCGTTCTTCTATTTTATATATTGCCAATCAACATCCGTTCCGTATGATTGATATGAAAAATCCACAATGGCAATCCTTGTTTGCCGAAGCCTTGAAAGATGCTGTTTGCTGGCATGGTAAACAGGAGATTTTTATCGCCGATGCCGATACCCTAAGCCGCATTCATGTAACCTTGGCTGATGACTTACATGATGATTTATCCAGTGAGGATTTGGATGCCCTATATTCAGATTATGAAGCTGCCATGCAGGATGATACCAACACTGAACAGAAGGATACCGGAATATGAACCGTGAAATCGCCTATATGGTGGATACCAATGTATTGTATGATTGGCTTTTTTCGTACATTCCACAAGTTAAACTAGCTGACCCTCATTATAACGAGAGTGGTAAGGAGTGGCGTACAAAAAAATTTATTAAACAAGTTAATCGCGTCAAGCAGTTTATGGAGCTAAATGAAAATACCATTTATATCCCCGATATGGTCTGGTCGGAATTTTTAGGCGTTACCTTGCACAAGGACATGGATGTCAGCGGCAATCTGAATCAATTGAAGCTGAAATTCAAATTGCTGCTTGGCGTAGTTCAGCAGTTGGAAGCAGAAATTCACAAAAATCCACGATTACAATTTTTTTCGGCACAATCCGAGAAGTTCAATAGTTCACCGTTTGCTGATGCGGCAGAGTTGGCAACTGACATTGATTTATTTGACCAAGATTTGTTTGACATCTTAAAATCGAAGGCTAAATTTCTGGATGGCATGGATGCGGCGATTGTCTATTATCTTAATAATCTGGCAGCGAATCATCCTGAACAACGTATCATGCTTTATACAGGTGATAAGCCAATGTTCAAGGGATTTGAAAGAATTCGTAACCATTGGAAATGTAATGATTTCTCACAAAACACAGGCGCTGTATGTTCTAATAATGGAACAATACAAACGTGTAGCAGAATAGATCCTCCCTCAGACGTACTCAGGAAAGCTGCCGTCAGAAATCTGGGTCTGCTATGAAATGTCCAACTTGTAATCAGGACTCCATTGATGAAAATCTGCCTTGCCCTCAATGTGGCAATGCAATTACGTCAATGGTGCAAGACTGGCACTGGCTGGATAAAGCTCCCGGCCCGCAATCAGTCACAGCCGGAGAGCACTGGCACTTTAAGTTGCCTTTAACCGGTTCGGGAAAAATACCTCGCTGCCAATGGCTGAATATACCCGGACGGCAGGAGATTTTACATTCAGAAGACTTGACGCTGGATATTAAAATACCGCTTGATAAAATCGGCATCAGCAAATTGGAATACCGCATTGCTGGGTACGAACACCTGAATGGGGTATTAATGTTAAAAGTGATTCCCTCTGCCTTGACAGTACCCAAGACAGCACCTTTAACAGTTACCGAAGCGCCGTTATCTACTGATCTCCAGGATGAATTAGCTGACGGCACTGCGCAAGCACCTACGCCATGCCACCTGTCCGAGTCAATTACTCCGCTGCCAGTAACGCTCACCCAACCTCAAGCGCCCAGTCACTCCGCCGATGTTATCCCTGCGCGTCCTCTGCAACCGGCATTGCTGAATCCTGTTTATATACAAGTTTTCCGTGGCTCCACCATGATCCCTCAATTAAAAACCAGACTGGAACCGCATCAAAGCTTGTTAATCGGAAAACGCTCAGATTCAAAAAGAATATTTCCTGACATTAATCTCAGAGGGCATTTTTCGGATAGCAAAAATGAAGGCCTGTGCTCCAGAGCTCAGGTCAGTGTTTATATCAGTAAGCAACAGGCATTCCTGGAAAATCTGGGAAAGTCACCTTTGCAATCGGATAGCCAGCCTAATCCCATTATTCACGGCCAGGCATATAATTGGCACCTCCATGAGATTATTCGGTTACCAGGCGATATTAATCTCAAGCTCGTTGAGCTTTAACAAAATCTCGCACTGAAATGATCACAGCTGATTTTAATATTTCAAATTGAACTTTGAGTAGCAGTCCTGACATCAATGACCAGCATTCCTTGCTGATCCAGAAGATCGCGCAGGCATGGGTCTTCCAGGGCATAAACTCCACGCGATGCCCGCCAGACCAGAGCCTTTTCCTGAAGCGCGGTTAGCGCTTGCTGGACATTGGGTACATCTGCCCTGATAGACGAGCCTGGCGCTATGGCGTCCAGATTTTTTTGATATAGGGCAATGGTATCCGACTCGAATGGCGCGAAATGCTTGCCCTTGCTGGCCATCACCCGCAACACGGAAGATTGTAATGGCGTAAGACTGTGTACAACGCCAAGTTGCTCGACATTGCTGGCCTCAATCTGCTCTTCAACCGCAAGAGTAAAGCGTGCGGCAACGTCTTCCGGCACAAGTTCAAAATCGTAGCGCAATGCGTCGGCTGCGGCGCCCAACATTTCAGGGCGAAAGGAGGCTCGCTCAAATAACTCATAAACCACATCAACGCTCAGCGAGGCAGGCAACTGCACCTGCTCGCAAAACCACTGTACATAATCTTTTCCCAACGCTGGGAATTTTACCAGAGGTGCGCCAAAAAATGCCTGATCCTTGCTGTTGCGCAGCATGGCCAGCTTATCTTGATTGGAACCAGTGGCCACCACTCGCAGGCCGTGATGCCTGCTGCTATTGAGTTCATCGCGAGCAGCTTTGAGGGCAAATAGCGCATCAAAGCCATTATCGGTTGTGATTGCGTGCTGCGCTTCGTCAATTACGATAACGATGGTCTTTTCTATCTCGTCTGACAACGCGACAAAGGCGCTGGAAAGTGATATCCCATCCTTTAGGCCGATGCGATCCAGCGCAAAAGACATACCTCCGATATTGACTTTATCCATCCCTGATGCGCGTGCAAGTCGTGCGACAACGCCTTCGTGTTTGGTCAACTCAGCGCGCACTGCGGCAACGATCACCGCACCGGGGTCTGCTTTGCGGTTCTCCCATAAATCGGCATATAACACCAAAGCTCCTTTGGCCTCCAACTGAGGACGCAGATCCTCTCTCAAAAAAGTAGACTTTCCTGTGCGCCTTGGTGCGGCAAGAAACAATCCTGAACTGGAAGCGGACCCAGGTGGAAGATACAAAATCTTGTCGGCCATGTCGGACGCAAGCCTTTGCCGATGAAAAATGATATTCATGTGATTTTTCCAAGTTGATGATGCTTAACGTGAAACTCGCGCAGCGATTCGTACTCTCCCTCCCCCGCTCGCGGGGGAGGGTTGGAGAGAGGGAAACGGGCATGGCGGGTTTCATTATCAGGGGTAGCATAATTGCCATGCCCGTTAGATCCTATAAACCTTTGTAAAA
>CAIRBC010000142.1 GCA_903876685.1 uncultured Nitrosomonadales bacterium
ACTATCCAAAGTCAATTTTACATATAATCTGCGTTTTTAGATCGCCATTGACACTGATCAGTTAAAAATCTGCGTTAACCTGCGTAACCTGCCGATTTAACCACGAACTTCAGGTTGAATGTTAAACAACGAAAAGATCTTGCCGATCCTGCTCAACTGACCCTGCAATTCGTTACTTATAACACCCTGCGCTGTGTGAGGCTTTGAAGTAATCTGGAAAATGTGACGGGTTTATGCAGCACTGGCCAGTCACAATTGGCCGACTCCCGGATAAATGCCGGTGAGGTGTCGCCTGTCATCAGCACCCCCTTCAAGGGGTGATCCATTTTCCGTTGGAGTTGATCCAGGAACTGCAGGCCATTTTGCTTACCGCCCAGCATATAATCGGCAATGCAGTAATCGGCCTGCGTTATAAAGGGATCTTGCAGGGCCTCTTCAGCACAGGTAAATCTTTGCACTTTTGCCCCCATTAACTCCAGCAGACTGATCATGGCTTGTGCGACCAGTGCATCATCTTCCAGCACAATAAATTGCTTGCCTTTGGCGAATAGTTTGAGTGATGACTCTGCAACTGAACTTTCCTGAAACGGTTTTGCTATGTTTGAGCTGTATGACAAGGGCAAACTGAAACCGAATACCGAGCCTCGTCCGGGCTGTGAGCGGCAGGATATCTCCCCTCCCAGCAACAATATGGCTCGTTTGGCTATGGCGAGCCCCAACCCCAAGCCACTTGCCCGATCACGTTGCTGGTTATTGACCTGATAAAATTCATCGAAGATACGTTCGATATTTTCCCTGGCGATGCCGATGCCGGTATCCCATACCTGTAACAGCACTGCGTCGCCACGTTTTCTGGCGCTGATCAGGATGGCACCACTGCTCGTATATTTAAGCGCATTGGAAACCAGGTTCGCTAATACTGACTTGAGCAAATCGATGTCGCTATGTAGAGACAATGGCTCTTTCATCGAAAAATACAATTTAAAGCCCAGGTTTTTCTTCAGCGTCAATTGCGCGAAACTCTGTTCCAGCCAATTAATTATTTCACTGAGAGGAATATTCGTATATTCGGGATTCACAATGCCTGCATCCAGCTTCGAAATATTCAGCAAAGCACCCAGCAACTCGTTGAAGGTGGACATGGTGTTATCGAGTCGCTCCAGGATTCTGTCCTGCTCCACGGAAATATCAGTCAGTTTGAGCGCATCAATGAACAGGCTGGCAGCGGCCAGCGGCTGACGCAAGTCGTGACCCGCAGCCGCAAGAAAACGAGATTTGGCCAACTCCTTGTTTTGTAGTTCTTCTCTGGATTTAGTCAGTTCTGTAATATCATGCCCTACTGCCAATACCGTGACGATCTCGCCCGACAAATCACGTTCTGCCGTCAGGCGGATATTACTGCAAAGCGCGTTTCCGTCTTTACCTGTCCATTTGAGCTCAAAATGACTATTGACACCGCTGCTGAATACCTTCTTGACCTGCTGCTCGTAGTTCACTTAATGGAATCCGCCTGGAAACTCCGAAGGCTTCATACCCAGTAGCGCCTCACGCCCACCCTCAGTCATGGCGGCAAATGCCTGATTAACGTAAATACGCCGACAATCGCGATCATAGCGGGCGATGGTGTCAGGGGTATTTTCAATCAGGGTGCGATATTCCTGTTCGCTGTCTGCCAACGCGGCTGTTCTATCGGCTACCCGGCTTTCCAGTTTCTCCTGGTTCTGTTGTAACTGCCAGGCCATCTGGTTGAAGCCGGTAGCCAGTTCGTTCAATTCCAGCACCGTTGAATCCGTGGAAACTCGTACCTGCAGATTCCCTTGCCCGAAACGGTGCAGGGTCTGGCTCATGCTCAGTATCGGCAAAGTAATTCGGCGCGCCCCCCACAAGGCAAGCAACAGGGTAGTAAAAAATATTAAAAAGGTAATTGTCAGGCTAAAAATTAATATTTCATGTTTTTGCTTCGACAAACTGATTTTACTGAATTCGATGATGACCGCACCGAGTTGTGCGACAGGCTGTATTCTGGGCTGAAAATCAAGTTCTTCCAGTTTGATCTGAGTGGGGTAGATGGGTTTATAGATCATCAAAACCAAATCATCCTGAAAAATCGGCTTGGATTGATTGACTTTCAAGAGCATTGCCGGATTTTTAGCGTAGCCAAGCAGCGGCTTATCATCCTTGCCCAACACCAGTAACTGGTTTACGTTCTGCTGGCTCAAGGCGTCATCGATATATTGTTGTAATAAGGTACTATTCCCTGAAAAAACCGCATATTCACTGGAAGTGACAAATTGGTGCGTCATCATTTTTGCATATTGCAACAACGAATCATCCAGATCATTAAAGCGTGCAACGATGAAATAGCTTTGCAGCGTGATAGTCATCAACAGAATCGGGATCAGTGTTAGCAGCAGGGTTTGCCGCTCGATGCCTGAAGTTTTCATTGACGACTGGCAGTGCTGATCAAATCGTATAGTTCGGCAGAACTCTTGATATGCATCCCCAGTGAACGCGAAACCTGCTCGTTGACCAATACTTCAAATTCTTTAGGATACTGAGCAACCGGCAAGCTAAGGGTATCGTGGTATTGTCTGATCATCAATCCTGCCTGCTGGGCTATCTGTTCAGGTGTGCTAATCAAAGCACACAGCGCCCCCGCCTTCACATAGCCCGGGGAAATGCCGACCAGAGGAACATTATTCCGGTAAGTAGACAACAGAATATTTCGCAGGGTGGCGCTGTTATACACCTCGCTATCAGGCAGCACAAATAACACTTCGCTTCTAAGCAAAACCTCGTTCAACGCATCCGCCAAGGGATGAGCCACACTGACCGCTTGTTCCTGCAATTTCATGCCATGTCCGGTCAGTTCATTCCGCAGTGATTCAAGCTCCTCGGGCGGGGTTGAATACAACAAGCCGACATTTTGTTTGTCCGGATAAATGGCGGCAATCAGACGAGCCTGGCGTGCAACGGGTTGGTCGATGAAGATGCTGGATTGAATACGTCGAGGAAAGTCGCGCAACAATTTTGCATGACTCGCTCTGGAAATGAAAACATTCAAGACTGCTTCGGCATTGCTTGCCGCAACCACTGTCGCGGCTTTTATTCCAAGAGCGACCACCAATCCGGAAGCGGGGACAGGTTGGGCAAGATCAATAGCACTGGTATTGATTCCCCTCTTGCTCAAAATACTCTTCAGAGCTGCTTCAAATTCGTCAAAGGTCGCACTATGCTCACTGAGCACCAGCGTCACCGGCAGTGCTTTGCCGGGTGCTTCGGCACGGGCAGAATTGGCTACACCAATCATCAACAACACGGCCAGGCCGTGAAAAATACGGCAAGCAATTGCGGAAAGCATCCTTCGAAAAAATAGTTGATCTGGCATGATAGTTTATATTTGCACCCTGATCCGGCAATATTGCAACCGGATGCAGTCTGGCAAGTGGTCAGGTTGAGTATAAATATACCCTAGAATATTACCATTAACCATATGTCTAAATGCATATGCATTTAGAGCAATATACATATGCATTTTAGTTTGAAAATGAAAAAATTTGATAAGCCGCTCAAATTAGTAGCAGCCTAACCACAAATTTCTTGTCAAGGTTCCGAAATGCGCATTTCACCATGGTGCTGCTCTACATTCAAATGCTTGAGGGCAGAACCGCCGAGTAATACCAGAGTGGAGTCATCGTTGGGCAACACCGTCGCCTCAATATTATGCAGCAGCATGCTGCCGATTTGCAGGGTTTTTATGTTACCGGTGCAGGCAAGTGTCATGCCGTTTGCGGTATGTAGCGGCACTTTGCTATCGCATCCGAGATGTAACTGATCCGCGATCTGGTGGGGGACGGAAACCAGAGACGCACCCGTATCTACAATCATCTGCACCGGAGTATCATTGATAAGCCCTTGCAATTGATAAGCATTGTATTTATTGACTTGCACCACCACATAAGCACCTGCCTGGTCAGGTTGAGTGAGTCCTCCTGGAGGCAGCTTTGCCGTGTTCATTTCCCAACTGCTGACAGATTGCGTGCTCTGGCATTGACGATCCTGATAGTACAGACGGCCATTATTGCTTTTGCACTTGTACAGCAATTCGGCAGCGCCATTAAGCGGTACCAGTACCAGGAAATAACCCAACAATCCTGTTAAAAATATCAAAACAGCGTGATTCATGGATAGCCCCTGAAATTGACCCAGCAGATCAAGCTGATATTAGCAGATTATTATCTGCCTGGATAATTGATTGCCACTGCTTCTGCAACCAGTATCCCATCCACCGCCGCCGATAAGATACCGCCTGCATAACCCGCACCTTCACCGGCCGGATAAAGTCCCCGGATGTTGATGCTTTGCAAGTCACTATCATTGCGCCGGATGCGGATCGGCGAGGAAGTCCGCGTCTCCACGCCGGTCAGCAATGCGTCTGGCAAATCAAAGCCCGCCAGTTGTTTGGCGAAGGCAGGCAGCGCCTCACGGATTGCCGCGATTGCGTAGCCTGGCAATGCGCTGGAAAGATCCGTCAGATGCACGCCCGGCGTATAAGAAGGCTTTACCGTGTCAAAATCCACTGAAGGCCTGCCTGCCAGAAAATCTCCGAGCAGTTGACCGGGTGCGCAATAATTGCTGCCACCGAGTTCATAGGCGCGCCTCTCCCAGCGGCGCTGAAATTCTATGCCGTCTAGCGGATTGGATGCAGCACCTGCAATACCGGGAAAATCTTCCGGAGTAATGCCCACCACAATGCCGCTGTTTGCATTACGTTCGCTACGCGAATACTGACTCATACCGTTGGTTACCACACAGCCTGCCTCTGAGGTGGCAGCCACTACCGTACCGCCCGGACACATACAGAAGCTGTATACCGAACGACCGTTACTGGCATGGTGCACCAGTTTATAATCGGCAGCGCCCAGTTTATCCAAACTGCTACCATAACGAGCCCGGTCTATCAGCGACTGAGGATGTTCGATGCGAAAGCCTATCGAGAATGGCTTGGGTTCAATATATACGCCACGCTTATGCAGCATCTCGAAGGTGTCGCGGGCACTGTGACCGACTGCCAGCACCAGTTGAGTACAGCCTATCGTTTCTCCGCTCGCCAGTAGCACGCCCTGCACCTTGCCATCCGCAATGCACAGGTCGGCCACGCGGCTCTGGAAGCGGATCTCGCCACCCAACGCCTGGATAGTTTCGCGCATTTTCTCTACCATGCCGACCAGACGAAAGGTGCCGATATGTGGTTTTGCGGTATATAAAATCTCTTCAGGTGCTCCCGCCTTGATGAACTCCTCCAGCACCTTTCTGCCCAGATGCCGGGGATCCTTGATCTGACTATACAATTTGCCGTCAGAGAAAGTTCCGGCACCACCTTCGCCAAATTGCACATTGGATTCCGGGTTCAGCACCCCTTGCCGCCACAGGCCGAAAGTGTCTTTAGTTCTCTCCCGCACCGCTTTACCTCGTTCCAGAATCAGCGGGCGAAAGCCCATTTGTGCCAGCAATAACCCGGCAAACAGACCCGCCGGACCCATGCCGATGATCACCGGTCTAGTGTCTGACTGTAGGGGTGCCTGTGCAACATATCGATATTGAGTGTCCGGTGCGATACTGACCTGGGTGATGCGTTTAGCCAGCAGCGCCGCCTGATTGCGCACCTCAACTTCGAGGGTATAGGTATACTGTATATGGCCTCTTTTCCGTGCATCTACACCGCGTTTGACAATGCTAAAAGACAGCAGATCTTCAGCGGAGATACTCAGTCGTTTGAGTATCGCCGCCTTGATTTCGCCTTCGGCATGAGTAATCGGCAGTTTGATTTCGGTTAAGCGCAACATGTTTGATTGACCACAGAGACATCCCGTCACGGGAAGGGAGTTTAGCGATGCGTCTGAGCATCCAATCCATCCAACACCATTTCCGCAGCCCGCAACACGGCACGCGCCTTGTTCTGTGTTTCCTGCCACTCGCTTTCAGGCACAGAATCGGCGACGATCCCGGCACCCGCCTGCACATAGAGCATACCGTCCTTTAGCACGGCAGTACGCAGCGCGATGGCCAGATCCATGTCCCCATTAAAGCCCAGATAGCCGACAGCGCCTGCATAGATGCCGCGCTTGCTCGGTTCCAGTTCGTCGATAATTTCCATCGCGCGCACCTTTGCTGCACCGCTGACCGTGCCGGCGGGAAAAGTGGCACGCAGCACATCCATCGCCTTCAGGCCCTGCTTGAGGGTAGCCTCAACATTGGAAACAATGTGCATCACATGAGAATAGCGTTCGATGATCATTTTTTCGGTCAGCTTTACCGACCCATATTGGGCGACTCGCCCGATGTCATTGCGTCCCAGATCGATCAGCATCAGATGCTCGGCCAGTTCCTTGGGATCTGCCAGCAATTCCTCAGCAAGTTCGGCATCCTGTTTCTGCGTTTTGCCGCGCGGTCGGGTTCCGGCAATCGGCCGCACCGTGACAGAATCGCCTTCCAGACGCACCAGAATCTCGGGCGAAGCGCCCACCACATGATGATCGCCCATGTCGTAATAAAACATGTAGGGCGAAGGGTTCACACTGCGCAAGGCACGATACAGCGACAAGGGGGATGCGGGAAAGGGTTGCGCCATGCGTTGCGCCAGCACTACCTGCATGATATCGCCATCGAGTATATATTGTTTGGCCTTGAGGACAGCCTGCTTGAACGCCGTTTCGCCGAATTCTGAAATGGCTGCACCACCGGGCATGGGCGGTGCATAAGGGATATTGACCGGCAAACGCAGCATGCCGACGAGTATCCGCAGGCGTTCGCGCGCCAGAGCGTAGGCATCGCAGTTTTCCGGATCGGCATAGACGATAAAGGTCAGTTTTCCCGAGAGATTATCCACCACCGCCAGTTGCTCGGTAAGCATCAGCAGTATATCGGGCGTGCCGATGCTGTCCGGCTTGTAGACCCCGGCCAGACGCGGCTCGATATGACGTATCGTGTCATAGCCGAAATAACCGGCCAGTCCTCCGCAGAAGCGCGGCAGATCAGGCAGCGGTGCTACCTTGAATTGAGTCTGGTAATCGCGAATGAAATCCAGCGGATTTTCTGTCGTGTGGGTCGTTTCGCCAGCCTGCTGGTCGCCATGCTGAGTAGTCACGGTCACCATTTTGCCGCGTACCGTCAGACGTGTGGTTGCGGGCAGGCCGATAAACGAATAACGCCCGAAGCGTTCGCCGCCCTGCACCGATTCCAGCAAAAAGGAATAGGGTCGGTTAGCCAGTTTCAAGTATAAGGAAAGTGGTGTGTCCAGATCGGCAAAGCTTTCGCATACCAATGGGATGCGGTTATAACCTTGTTTTGCGAGCGCATTGAATTGCAACTCGCTCATGGGATGCAACATGAAAACCTCCTTTAGCTTGTCGAGTAGCCGCTATCCGCGAACCCCTGTATGTTCATGCATTTTTTATCAAGGCTAAAGCGGCCGAAAAATCGGCAATGATGGCGTCATGATCCAGTGTCTCTACCGATTCGCCATGGTTATATCCGTAAGGAACGCAAAACACCGGGCAACCCGCAGCGCGTGCCGCAAGGGTGTCGGTCAAGGAATCGCCAATCATCAGCAGTTGTCCGGCAGCAATGCCAAAAAAATTGGCGGTATGCAATAACGGCAGCGGATCAGGTTTTTTCCGGGACAAGGTATCTCCTGAGATGACGATCTCAAAATACTTTAAAAGACCTGTGCCTTCCAGTAGTGGAGTGGTGTAACGGGTCATCTTGTTGGTGATACAGGCCAACCGGAAACCCGCTGCCAGCAGTGCATCCAACCCTTCCACTACCCCGTCATAGGGTTTGCTTTGCAGCAGTAATTTCGCGTAATGCTGGTGAAAAATTGGCAGCGCATGTTCATACAAGGCATTATCCGGAGTGGCGTGCATTTCGCCGGTCAGCGCACGCTTGACCAGCCAGTCGATACCGTTACCGATATAGCTGGCCAGTAATTCCTGAGGGACCGGTGCATAATCCATCTCCAGCAGCATACGGTTAGCAGCCTCCGTCAGTTCAGGCACGGTATCCAGCAAGGTTCCATCCAGATCAATCGCGATGGCTTTAATGTTTAATGGGAAATGAATAGGTAGTCGCATAGGATTTGGTTAGTGTTTGTTTTTGTTTTCGGGCGGAGCTGCTACCGCCTTGGCTGCGGGAGGTTTTTCGCCCTTGGGTTCTTCTGCGGGTTGAGCAGGCTTGACCTCTGAAGCCTTGCCCTCGGTTTCGGTTGCTGCTGCACCGCTTTGCGGAATCAGTGGTCCATTCTTGCCCATGCTAGGGTCTATGGTCTTATCCTTAATGTCCTTGTCAGCTTCCTTCCAGCCGAACAACACCGAGGTCGGGCTTTGCGCTTCGTTTTCTTTCATGCATTCTTCAGGCGTTTTCAACGAAATGCGACAGGCGTAACCAATGGCTTCTGCATCCAGACTCTTCTTGCTCTCCACGCCGGTCAGCTTGTCGCAACCCGACACCAACAAGGTCAGCAACAAAATGAATTTAAAGTAACGCATAGGCTTTACACTTTAGCCAGTTCGGCGCGCAAGGCGGCGATCACGCTATCATAGCGATTCGGGTCGCTTTCCTTGCGTGCGCCAAAAATCGCGGAACCGGCGACAAAGGTATCCACGCCGGCTGCTGCCACTTCACGGATATTGGCTACACCCACGCCGCCGTCGATTTCCAGACGG
>CAIRBC010000143.1 GCA_903876685.1 uncultured Nitrosomonadales bacterium
AACGGGCATGGCGGGTTTCATCATAGGGGTTGGCAGTGTGCCATACCCGTTAGATTGGCTTGATAAATCTCCAGTTGGCAATTGGTTTATCCTGAGGTTGCAGGCTGACGTTTACATGTCGATTTTGGTTTAACTTGAACAAGAGGAAATGATGAGCATAGCACAGCGTTTGTATTTGTTGATTTTTGTAGCTACCCTTGGCTTAGTGGTGGTGGTTGGCATCAATACTTATCAGATGAGCAAGGTATTTGAGGCCGCCAACTATTCCAACGTCAATGTCGTGCCCTCCATGGAAGTTCTGGACAATGCAGTCAGGGAGTTGGGTCGGTTGCGTGTGCGACTTTACCGTTATGTATTGAATACGGATCAGGCTAAAATTGCCGAGATCGATGCCTCGATCAGGCAGGCTCAGGCAGCACTGGATAAAGATCTGGTAAGCTATGGCAAGGATGGTTGCGGCGGGAGCAGTTGCATCGCCGACGACAAGGACAAGGCTTTGCTGGAGACAGACAAGGCAGATTTTGCGGCTTACCTGGCAGGCATAGAGCAGATCATGGAGGCTACTCGCAAACAGGATAAGGCCAGTATTTCGGAATTGCTGGCTAAATATGCGGGTGTGGCAGAGAAATTGAATCAGGCTGTGGATGAGCACATTCAGTACAACATGGATCTGGGTGTCAAGACGGCTGCGGAAGCGCTGGCTGCAAAGAGTGCTGCAACCTGGATTTCATTATTGCTGGGCGCTGTCATCGTGATTTTTGTGGTGGGACTGGGGATGATTATCGCCCGTGCGCTGGTGCGCTCGTTGACTCAGGCAGTGGAGGTGGCGACCCGGATTGCCGGTGGCGATCTTTCTGTCAATATTGTGGTGCAGGGCGACGACGAGGCGGCGCGTTTGTTAAAGGCGATGCAGGTGATGCAGGAATCCTTGCAGAGTATCGTGGCGGAGATCAAGAATATAGTCGAGGCAGCCGCAGTGAAGGGGGATTTCAGCGTCAAGATGAACCTGTCCGGGAAGGCGGGCTATACCCGGGAGCTTTCCGAGTTGCTCAACCAGTTGTCGAATGTCTCGGAAACCGGCTTGAATGATGTGACCCGAGTGGCAACCGCTTTGGCTAATGGTGATTTGAGCCAGCGCATTACCAGGGACTATCCGGGTGTATTTGGTCTGACCAAAGCCGGGGTGAACCGCACAGTTGATTCGCTGAGCAAAATTGTGGGTGAAATCCAGAATATCGTCGATGCGGCTGCCAATCGGGGAGATTTCAGTATCAAGCTGGACATGAACGGTAAAGCCGGGTATACCAAGACCCTATCGGAGTTGCTTAATCAGTTATCCAGCGTCACAGAAACCGGTCTGAATGATGTGTTGCGAGTGGCGAAGCTGTTGGCTAAAGGGGATTTGACCGAAACCATAACCAAGGATTATCCCGGCGTCTTCGGGCAGGTCAAGCTGGGCGTGAACGGGACGGTGGAAAATCTGAAGGTGCTGGTCGGTGAAATTGTGGATGCGACGGATACCATTAACACGGCCTCCAAGGAAATTGCTACCGGCAATTCGGATCTGTCACAGCGCACCGAAGAGCAGGCCTCCAGTCTGGAAGAAACCGCCAGCAGCATGGAACAGCTGACCTCGACCGTCAGGCAGAATGCCGAAAACGCAAAACAGGCTAACCAGTTGGCAATTGGTGCCTCTGATGTAGCAGGCAAGGGGGGGGCGGTGGTGGGGCAGGTAGTTTCCACCATGGATTCAATCAATGCCTCTTCGCGCAAGATTGTGGATATTATTTCGGTGATCGATGGCATTGCTTTTCAGACCAATATACTCGCTCTGAATGCTGCCGTTGAAGCGGCTCGTGCCGGTGAACAGGGCAGGGGTTTTGCGGTGGTGGCGGGAGAGGTGCGTAGTTTGGCGCAACGCTCGGCTGCAGCAGCCAAGGAAATCAAGTCCTTGATTGGCGATTCGGTCGAAAAGGTGGAAGGCGGCAGCAAGTTGGTTGCCGAGGCGGGTCAGACCATGGAGGAGATTGTCATCGCGATCCGGCGGGTGACCGATATCATGTCTGAAATTACCGCGGCCTCTACCGAGCAAAGTCAGGGCATAGAGCAGGTGAATACCGCTATTACCCAGATGGATGAAGTGACCCAGCAGAATGCAGCGCTGGTTGAGGAAGCAGCCGCAGCGGCTGAATCGCTGCAGGAACAGGCGCAAAATCTTGCTGTTTCGGTGGGTACCTTCAAGGTGGATCGCCATGGGGCGGGTAAAACGGTGGCACGTCGTGCGCCACCTGCACGTCAAGTTGCAGTGGTTTCTGCAACCGAACGTAGAGGAGTTGCAAAGCCTAAAGCACGTCCGCAAAATGATGATGGCGAGTGGGCTGAATTCTAGTTTCGCAGGGTGTGCTGCAGAGCGGGTGCGCAAGCACACCCTGCGGCGAGGCTCCTTGGGCACAATTCTGTCAGGAATCTGGCATTTAGATAAACTATGAGGAGAATAAAATGCAAGCAAATGAAACCAGGGCAGCGGGTGCTGATAGTCGCGAATTGTTGACTTTTACACTGGGTAGTGAGGAATATGGCATCGACATACTCAAGGTTCAGGAGATTCGCGGTTATGACGCGGTAACCACTATTGCCAATTCACCCAGCTTTATCAAGGGCGTGATCAATCTGCGCGGCATTATTGTGCCGATTGTGGATATGCGCATCAAATTCAATCTGGGCAATATCACTTATAACGAGCTTACCGTGGTGATTATCCTGAATATCGCCAAACGGGTGGTCGGGATCGTGGTGGATGGCGTTTCAGATGTGATTGCGCTTAGCCCGGATCAGGTCAAGCCCGCACCTGAATTCAGTTCATCACTCGACATGCAATATATCATGGGTCTGGGTACGGTGGATGAACGTATGATTATTGTAGTGGATATCGAAAAACTGATGACCAGTCGCGACATGGATCTGGTTGAAGCCGCCGTCGTTTAACCGTATTTTAAAGGAAGCATATTATGGCTGGCATGAAAGTAGGAACGCGCCTGGGGTTGGGTTTTGGCGCGGTGGTAGCGCTATTGGCGGTTATTGCGCTGATTGGCATAGTCAATATGCGCAGTTTGCAGACGGAAATCAAGGATCTGGTGGGCGACAAGTTTCCCAAGACCGTCTGGGCTAACGACATGGTGGACAGCATTAACGTGATTGCACGTTCGATGCGCAACGCCCTACTGGAAACAGACAAGGAAAAAGTGCAAATTGAACTGGCAAAGATTGAGGAAGCGCGGCAGACAATCAAGGTGAAGCTGGATAAGCTTGAAGCGACCATCCATTCGGTCGAAGGCAAGAAAGTGCTGGAAAAAATGGTGGAAACGCGCGGCCATTATGTCGGTGCACAGGATACTTTCTTGAGGCTGCTGAAAGAAAATAAACTGGAAGAGGCCAAGGCGTTCCTGCTGAAGGATATAGCTCCCTTGCAGACGGCTTACCTGGAAAGTGTCAATAAGTTGATCGACTTTCAGACGGATTTAATGATGAAAGTAGGCGAAGATGCTGACAAACAGGTGCAATCTGCCTTGCTGGTGATCATTGTCGCCGCCTTGGTAGCGCTGCTTGCGGCGGTGTTGATCGCTTTCATGATCGTGCGTGGTCTGATGAAGCAATTGGGCGGGGAACCGGATTATGCGGCGGAGGCAGTCAGTAAAATATCTGGCGGCGATCTGACCGGTGAGTTGGAGCTCAAGCCGGGTGATAATAGCAGCCTGTTGTATTCGTTGAAAAATATGCAGGAAAATCTGCGCCTGATTGTGGCTGAGATCAAGAAAATCGTCGAAGCGGCTGCGGTGAAGGGGGACTTTAGTGTCAAAATGAAAGTTGAAGGCAAAGCCGGTTATACTAGGGAATTATCCGAGTTGTTGAATCAGTTGTCGAATGTCTCGGAAACGGGTCTGAACGATGTGACCCGCGTGGCGACGGCGCTGGCCAATGGCGATTTGAGTCAGAAAATCACTCGTGAATATCCGGGTGTGTTTGGTCAGACCAAGGTCGGCGTGAATAACACGGTTGATTCCTTGAGCAAAATTGTCGGTGAAATCGAGCATATCGTCGATGCAGCGGCTAACCGTGGAGATTTCAGCATCAAGCTTGACATGAGTGGCAAACAGGGCTATGTAAAAACCTTGTCGGAATTGCTCAATCAGCTTTCCAATGTCACCGAAACTGGCTTGAACGATGTGCTGAGAGTCGCGAACCTGCTGGCGAAGGGCGATTTGACTGAAAGCATAACCCGCGACTATCCGGGCACCTTTGGTCAGGTCAAGTTGGGCATGAATGGCACCGTGGAAAATCTCAAGGTGCTGGTGGGGGAAATTGTGGATGCCACTGACACCATTAACACGGCTTCCAAGGAAATCGCTTCTGGTAACTCGGATCTTTCGCAACGTACCGAAGAGCAAGCCAGTAGCCTGGAAGAAACTGCCTCCAGCATGGAAGAGCTGACTTCAACCGTGCGGCAGAATGCCGAAAATGCCAAACAGGCAAACCAGTTGGCTATCGGCGCTTCAGATGTGGCGGGCAAGGGCGGTGCTGTGGTAGGGCAAGTGGTGGTTACCATGGATTCGATTAACGAATCGAGCCGCAAGATTGTGGATATTATTTCCGTGATCGACGGCATTGCCTTCCAGACCAATATCCTGGCTTTGAATGCAGCCGTTGAAGCGGCGCGTGCCGGCGAACAAGGTAGAGGCTTTGCGGTGGTTGCAGGAGAAGTGCGCAATCTGGCACAACGCTCGGCAGCAGCTGCCAAGGAAATCAAAACCTTGATTGGCGACTCTGTGGAAAAGGTTGAAGGGGGTAGCAAGCTGGTCGCACAGGCAGGCCAGACTATGGAGGAAATAGTCACCGCGATCAAGCGTGTAACCGATATCATGTCGGAAATTACCGCAGCCTCCGCCGAACAAAGCCAGGGCATTGAACAGGTGAATACGGCTATCACTCAGATGGACGAAGTCACTCAGCAGAATGCCGCGCTGGTTGAAGAAGCGGCGGCGGCGGCTGAGGCATTGCAAGAGCAGGCGCAAAACCTGTCTGTTTCTGTCGGAACCTTCAAGGTTGACCACAAGTCCGCAGGCACGGCCGTAGCGAGACGTGCAGCACCAGTCGCTGCACGCCATCCTGTACCGGCACACCCGGTGGTACGTAAGGGCACGGCTGTTTCAACAAAAGTGGCAAAGCCGAAGCCGCAAAGCGATGATGGAGAATGGGCAGAGTTTTAAGGAGGGAGTTTGCCCAATTCAGAGTGGTATAATTTTCAAATAAATCAAGACTTTGCAGATTGTTTTGCTGGGAAAATAGCCATTCTGTCAGGTTAAGCGTTGCGAGGGATTCATCGAGTTGCTTATGCAAGCATTTATTAAACAAGGGTTCCTCATGTCTGTATTCAATAACTTCAAGACCAGAACCAAATTGATTCTGTTGGTGGTAGTGCCTTTGCTCGGACTATTGTTTTTTTCGACGAGTAGCACATTGGAAAAATCTGGTGTGGCCAGCGATATGGATAAGCTGGAGTCACTGGTGGGCTTGTCAGTCAAAATCGCGGCACTGACTCATGAAATTCAAAAAGAACGCGGCATGAGTGCCGGCTTTCTGAGCAGTCAGGGTCTCAAGTTTGCCACTGATTTGCCGGTACAACGCATTGAAACTGACAAGAAGATTGATGAATTAAATAAAAGTATACGCACTTTTGACGTGGATCAGTTTGGGGTGTCGTTGAAAAATGCTCTGGACGAGACGCTGAGCGAGCTTGCACAAATCGAAGCCAAGCGTCGGGCGATAACTGCGTTGAGTATTCCGCAACCAGAAGCGGTAGGCTATTACACCAGAACCATCGGCAAGCTGCTTAATATTCCCTCACGGACTTCAACGCTATCCAATGATAGCCGTGTAGCGCGCCTGGCCTCGGCTTATACGGCGTTTTTGCAGGCCAAGGAACGTGCCGGGCAGGAGCGGGCGGTGCTGTCTGGCGCCTTTGCGGCAGATCAGTTTGCACCGGGTGTATTTGCCCGTTTTCTGGCGATTGCTTCAGCTCAGGATGTTTATACCAGTGTATTTGAGTCTTATGCGCTGGAAGAGCAAAATGCCTTTTACAAAAGCAAGCTAGCAGGATCGGCCTCGGAAGAAGTCTCAGGATACAAGAAATTGGCCATGGAAAAGGCCAATGAAAAGAATTTGGGGATAGATAGTGCAAGCTGGTTCAAGGCATCCACCGGACGCATCAATCTGATGAAAGAAGTGGAAAATAAACTGGCGGGCGATTTGCTGGAAAATACCGAGCAAATCAAGGGTAAGGCAAAGGCATTGGTCAACTTTTATATTTTTCTGTCGGTGCTTATTCTGTTGCTGACGCTGACTTTTGCGTTAGTCATGATCCGTGGATTGTTGCGTCAACTGGGTGGCGAACCAGAGCAAGCGGCACTGATCGCCCATAATATTTCCCTGGGAAAATTGGATAACCCAATCCGGGTAAAGCCGGACGATTCGGTCAGTCTGATGGCGGCGATGAAGAATATGCAGCAGCAATTGCACGAGCGTATCGCGCTGGATCGTAAAGAGGCCGATAAAAATCTGAGCATCAGGATCGGACTGGATAATGTCAGTACCGGCGTGATGATAGCCGACAGTGAGCGAAACATCATTTATGTCAACAAGTCTGTGGTACGAATCCTCGGCGCCGCAGAAGCCGATATACGCAAGCTATTACCGAATTTCTCGGCGACCAGCCTGCTGGGCACTAATATGGACAGTTTTCACCAGCGTCCTTCACATCAGGCAGAGCTGTTGGCCAATTTGAACGGTACTCATACAGCCAAACTTGAAGTGGGTGGTCATTCGATGGTGGTTCGCGCAAGCCCGGTGATCAATGAGTCAGGGCAGCGACTGGGTTCGGTTGCCGAATGGCTGGATCGGTCTCTGGAGGTGGCTGCGGAAAGAGAAGTGGCGGCTATCGTCGATGCGGCGGTGCAGGGGGATTTTACCAGACGTATCCAGATGCAAGGCAAGGAAGGCTTCTTCAAACAGCTGGGCAGTGGCATCAATCACCTGATGCAAACCAGTGAAACCGGACTTAACGAAGTGGTGCGTGTGCTCAATGCGCTTTCTCGAGGCGACTTGACGGAAAAAATATCCAACGAATATTCAGGAACTTTTGGCTTGCTCAAGGATGATTGTAATCTGACCGTCGAAAAGCTTAGAGATATCATCGGTCAGATCAGGGATGCTACCGATATTATCAATACCGCCGCCAGGGAAATTGCCGCAGGCAACAGTGATTTGTCGCATCGCACCGAACTACAGTCTGAAAGTCTCGAAAAAACCGCAGCCAGCATGGAGGAATTAACCTCAACGGTAAAACAGAATGCCGAGAACGCCAAACAGGCCAATCAACTGGCGATAGGCGCTTCAGATGTGGCGGACAAGGGAGGGGCGGTGGTAGGCAGGGTGGTGAGTACCATGAGTTCGATTAACGAGTCCTCGCACAAGATCGTGGATATCATATCGGTCATAGACGGCATCGCTTTTCAGACCAATATCCTTGCGCTGAATGCGGCAGTGGAAGCGGCGCGCGCCGGCGAGCAGGGTCGGGGTTTTGCCGTGGTCGCAGGAGAGGTGCGCAATCTGGCACAACGTTCTGCCGCTGCCGCGAAGGAAATTAAGTCGTTGATCGGAACTTCAGTTGAAAAAGTTTCAGCGGGCAGCAAGCTGGTCGAACAGGCAGGGCAGACTATGGAGGAAATTGTACTGTCAATCAAGCGAGTGACCGATATCATGTCTGAAATTACCGCCGCTTCGGTTGAGCAAAGCCTGGGCATAGCACAGGTCAATCAGGCTATCACGCAGATGGATGAAGTCACTCAGCAAAATTCGTCACTGGTGGAGCAGGCTTCTGCCGCAGCAGACTCTCTGGCAGCACAGGCGCATAACCTCTCGCTGTCGGTCTCTACCTTCAAGGTTGTGCAAGCTCAGCGCCTGGCGCTAAATAGAACGGTTTAATGATGAGCTCATCGATACAATACAGTTCTGGTCAAAGTCGGGAATTTGCCTTCACCAGCAAGGATTTTGAAAGGGTGAAGCAGCTGATCTATGATCATGCCGGAATTTCGCTGAATCCCTCCAAGCAGGATATGGTCTACAGTCGTCTGGCTCGCCGCTTGAGAGCGACCGGCATTAACAATTTTAAAGATTATCTGGCCTTGCTGGAAAGCAATAATGCAGCCGAATGGGAGGCCTTCGTCAATTCGCTGACCACTAATCTGACCTCATTTTTTCGCGAGGCGCATCATTTTCCCTTGCTGGCCGAACATGCGCTGAAAAAGCGCCGCAATATCGCACTTTGGTGTTCTGCGGCATCGACAGGCGAGGAACCTTATACCATGGCGATGACCATGGTGGATGCCTTCAACAGTTTTACGCCGCCAGTGACTATCATTGCCACCGATCTGGATACCAATGTGCTGGCCAAGGCTGAATCGGGTGTCTATCCACTGGAGAGGATTGAAAAGCTTTCGGATAGCCTGGTGAAACGTTTTTTTCTCAAGGGAACCGGTGCGCAGGCAGGCTTTGTGCGGGTGAGACCAGAGTTGCGCGCGATGATTACCTTCCGACAGGTGAATCTGCTTGCCGATGACTGGCAGATACGCGGTCCGCTGGATGCTATTTTTTGTCGTAATGTGATGATTTATTTCGATAAGGCAACTCAACTCAAGATACTTGAGCGTTTTGCGCCGCTGTTGCAACCGGATGGCTTGCTATTCGCCGGGCATTCGGAGAGTTTTCATAACGCCGGGCATATGTTCAGTTTAAGAGGCAAAACGGTGTATGAATTGGCTAAACCCAAGTCGCTCGTTTATCATGCGAAGTAATAGTCCAATCCAGCAACGGATGTTCAACAATGGTTGATCACGGCTTCAAGGAAATTTTAGCGCCCAACCTGTATTTTGATCGCCAGCATAATTCTGAAGCAGCGAAGATATTGCCGGGTGAATATTATGCGACGGGGCGCGATATGCTGCTGGTGACAGTGCTGGGTTCCTGTGTGTGCGCATGCATTAGAGATAGGGTTAGCGGGATAGGCGGCATGAACCATTTTATGTTACCGGACTCAGGTCAGGATCAGGGCAATCCATTGGGTGAGTCCGCGCGCTATGGTACTTATGCGATGGAAATATTGATTAACCAGTTACTTAAAATGGGGGCGAAACGCTGCAATTTCGAGGCAAAGGTGTTTGGCGGGGGGGCTGTATTAAGAGGATTCACGATTTCCAATGTAGGCGAACGTAATGCTGAATTTGTGCTGAAGTTTCTTGAAACAGAAAATATTACCGTTGCCGCCAAGGACTTGCTCGATATTTATCCGCGTAAGGTGTATTACTTTCCCAAGAGCGGTTTGGTCAGAGTAAAGAAGTTGAAGCAGGTGCATAACGATACCATCATTAGTCGTGAGTCCGAATATGTGACGCGTTTGCATTACGCGAAGATGGAAGGTGATGTAGAATTGTTCGATTCTGCTGATTGAGGGTAAACATGGCAAATAAAAAAATCAGGGTGCTGGTGATAGATGATTCTGCGCTGATCAGGAGCGTGATGAAGGAACTTATTGACCGTGAACGGGACATGGAATGTGTGGGTTCCGCACCTGATCCACTGGTGGCTCGTGAGATGATCAAGTCGCTTAGCCCCGATGTATTGACGCTGGATGTGGAAATGCCCAAGATGGACGGACTGGATTTTCTGGAACGGTTGATGCGTCTGCGCCCGATGCCGGTGGTGATGGTTTCTACGCTGACCGAGCGCGGCTCTAATATAACCTTCCGCGCCTTGGAGTTGGGTGCGGTTGATTTTGTTTCAAAACCTAAAATGGATATAGCGCGTGGTATGGAGGAATATGCGATTGAAATAACCGACAAAATCCGTGCGGCGGCACAGGCACATGTGCGTAGAACGGCAGCAGCACCGGTTATCCAGGAAAAATTTACCGCCGATGCAATCTTGCCTAGTGTTGCAAAACGGTTTTCTTCCACCGAAAAGTTGATTATTATTGGCGCCTCGACTGGGGGCACCGAGGCGATAAAGGAAGTGCTGACCCGTCTGCCTGCGGATGTTCCCGGTATACTGGTGACCCAGCATATGCCGGAAAATTTTACCAAGTCCTTTGCGGAACGTCTGAATAGCCTGTGCAAGATTTCGGTCAAGGAAGCTGAGCATAATGAGCGCATCTTGCCTGGACACGCGTACATCGCGCCGGGGCATTCGCACCTGCTGTTGAAGCGTAGCGGGGCGAATTATATGACTGAACTAAATCAGGGGCCGCCGGTTAACCGGCATCGCCCGTCGGTGGATGTGCTGTTTAGATCGGCAGCTAATGTTGCAGGTGCCAATGCACTGGGGATCATACTTACCGGCATGGGTAAGGATGGCGCACAGGGTATGCTGGAAATGAAACAGGCGGGTTGTCATACTATCGCGCAAGATGAGGCAAGTTGCGTGGTTTTTGGTATGCCCAGAGAAGCAATTCTTTTGGGAGGGGCTGCGGAGGTGCTGTCCTTACAAAATATTGCACGTCGGACGCTGGAATTTCTTGCTTTGAACAGCGTAAAGGCTTATCGCGTTTAATTATCTAATTCTAAGGGGAAATCATGGCTATCAATGTACAAATCACTAACAAGACGGCACGCATTAATATGTTTGGGCGTTTTGATTTTCAGGTGCATCGCGAGTTCAAGGACGCTTATACGCCGTTGATTGACAATGCGGAGGTAAAGGAGATTGAAGTCGAGATGAGCAAGGTTGATTATCTGGATAGCTCCGCCTTGGGCATGTTGATGCTGTTAAATGAACGTGCGCGTGCGGTTAATAAGCCGATCACATTGCTAAATACCTCTGGGGTGGTGTCACAGGTGCTGGCAGTGGCTAATTTCAGCAAGATTTTTAACATCAAACAAGCGGCATAGGGTCAGAGGACAGGCAACAGAGGACAGAGGACAGAGGACAGAGGACAGAGGTGTGTTGCCTCTTTCTGGCGCTTATATCTCTACCATTTGATCTATGTCATTCTGTCTCTGCCATTTGATCTTTTTCGCCTGACATTTTTATGCGATTGAATCTACCGGTATCCAACATCGAATATTCGTTGCCGGATGGGGTGGTTATAGTCTCAAAAACCGATACCAAGGGAATTATTAGCTACTGTAATCGGGCTTTTGTCGAGGTAAGCGGGAGAAATCGCGACGAAATTATCGGTTCGCCACATAATATTGTGCGTCATCCGGATATGCCGCCCGAGGTATTTACTGACTTGTGGAATACCCTGCGAGCCAACAAATCCTGGCAGGGCGTCGTTAAAAACAGGCGCCTGGATGGTAGTTATTATTGGGCGGTATCGAATGTCAGTCCGCTTCTGGAAAATGGCTTGACCACAGGCTATGTCGCGTTCCGTTACAAGGCAACCCGTGAGCAGATTGAGACTGCTGCCAAGGCTTATCAGGAAATTTCCACGGGTAAAGCCGGTGTGCATATCGAAGAAGGTTATGTCATTCGTCCAAACAGCCCGTTGTTGCATAGTTTGGGAACGGCCAGCGTCAAGTACCGGTTGTTTTTTATGATGTTTTTGCTGCTGGGTACGATGCTGGTGATCGGCATTTACAATTTATATGAATTCTCTCAGGCACATAAACGCACCATGGAAGGCTATGCGACCGCTAGCGTGCAAGCTTATGCGCTGGAGACTGTACGCAGCGCGGAGGCATCTTTCCTGATGCAATTGCATACCTGGAAGGAAGTGTTGACCGAAGCTCGCAATGCACAGCAGTATCAGCAACTCCTGACTCAGCTTGATCAGCAAGGCAATGAAGTTCAGCAAAAGTTGGAGGGTCAGTTAAAACCGATCATGGCTCAATTTGCCATGCCTACCGTTAGCGTCGATGAGCTTCAGACTTCGCATCGGCAATTGCTTGATAAATGGCATATCGCACTGAAATCTTTCGATCCGGGCAGGCCGGAAACGGGCTTGCGGGTCAATGCCATGGTCAGGGATGATGATCTGGCGGTTACCAGTCAGTTCAAGGCGATGGTCGAGGTGATGCGCGAGACCCAGTTACACGGTCTGGCGGATTTAAACCAGTCACTGGAAGATTCCTATTCAATCCAGCGTTTCCGTTCCACCGTGATTTTGGTGGTATTTTCGGTGGGCGGGTTATTGTTGTCCATCTGGTTTATTATCGGCATCCTGAGACCGATACGCCACGCCAGTAAAAATCTTGACCGGGTGGCGCAATTGCAACAGCAGTTTCTGGAAAAGATTCTGGTGCTCGAGGAATATCATGACCGGCTCGACGAGGAGCAGCGCATCGGCAGTTTTATCATGGGAAATATCACCAAGGTACATAACGTACTCGATCCGCTGTTAAGGCATCTGATCAGACCTGCTGATTTTATGAGCGGTGATATGTTGCTGGCTGCGCGTACCCCGGATGATGCGCTGCATATATTGCTGGCGGATGCAGTCGGTCATGGTCTGGTCGCGGCCGTCAATGTATTGCCGCTCAGTCAGGCCTTTTATGAAATGACGGAAAAAGGTTTTCGGTTAGCCTCTATTGCCGAAGTGTTGAATCAGCAAATCAACAAATATATGCCGGTAGATCGTTTTGTCGCGGCTACCCTGATTTCGGTTAATCCACGCAACGGGGTCATCGAAGTGTGGAATGGCGGAATTCCCGCACTGCTGCTGTTGGCCGAAAATGGCGATATTCTGCGGGAGTGGGAATCCATCAACCTACCGCTGGGTATTCTGTCGGGAGAAGCATTTTCCGGTAAGCCCGAGATTTTTCACTATACTGAAAATTGTCAGTTATGTTTGTTTTCAGATGGTTTTCCCGAGGCAGAATCCTCGCAGGGAGTCTCATTTGGCCGCAAGCGGATCGTTGAATTGTTGCGGCACCATCCACCTGAAAAGCGCTTTGATGTGCTGGTTGCTGAGCTGAATCTGCATCTGGCGGATAAATCGGCTCATGATGATGTTTCTTTAGCGATGATCGAGGTGCATACCCTGCATCAGGCAAACACAGCGCCGTTATATCCGGTGGCGACGCCAGAAATACTGGAAGGGGGCAATCATTGGAAAATTGATATTTGTCTGAGTGCGTCAGAGCTCAAATATCTGAATATAATACCAATGTTGATAAATATCATTGAGAAAATTCACATCACCAACGAGTTTGCTGCGCCATTATTCATGATTTTGTCCGAGCTTTTCAATAATGCGCTGGATCACGGCATACTCAAGCTTGATTCCAGTATCAAGCATGGCATAGAGGGCTTTGACAAGTTTTTGCAATTACGTGAGGAGCGCCTGCAAGCGCTGGACAACGGAAGAATTGAACTGGTGATCGAGAATGTTTATATCAATGGCAAATATGGTGTGAAAATCCGGGTTGTTGATAGCGGGAACGGTTTTAATTATATGTCGGCGCTGGCAAATGTCGATGATCAGGCTAAACCAGGCCAGCATGGGCGAGGTATTACGCTGGTGGAAAGCATTGCCTATAAACTGGAATATTCCGGGAATGGTAATGAGGTCACCGCGTATTTTATTTGTGCCTGAGCGGCACCAACAATTTGTCCTCTCTGTAATAGGCGTAGGTTGAGCAACATTTTTTGCTTGCCCAACATTCGTCTGACCTGGCTGTGCTCAAGAAAATTCCTACCATCCGCTGGCGCATTAGCCGATAGCAAAATCAGCCTTTCCCGATGTGCTAATCAGACTTATCCAAGCATCATTAGCGTCACTTAAAACCCCTGTAAGGAAAAAATATATCGGGCGTCGACTCACAGTAGTGCTGTTTGATTTCAAGCCAAGGCTGCGGCAGCAAACACCGGCACAGGAGGGATCAGCACTGGCTCGGTAAGCAATCCTGCAGTATTGACGGGAAACAGCTACAGCCTGACTTTCAATGTGACAAACGGGGTCACGACCTATGATGTGATGAACAACACAACAAGCGCTGCGGTATCTAAAGGTAACGCTTATGTGAGTGGCCAGGCGATCAGTTTTGATGGGATGCAGACCAGCGTCAGCGGCGCACCGGCCAACGGGGATGTTTTTAATGTACAACCCAGCACCAATCAGAGTGTGTTCACGACGATCTCTGATGTCATCTCAGCACTTAACCGGACTTTAACACCAAAAACAGTAATACTGTTTATTTCAAATCCAATTTAATCGGGTGAAATTTTCAACTATCTGAATATTAACGATTATATATTTTTACGTACTTTGAAAGTGGCGCTGTAGTGCCATAGAATT
>CAIRBC010000144.1 GCA_903876685.1 uncultured Nitrosomonadales bacterium
AATTTCAATCCTCTGACAGAGCACCATTTGCGATACATCATAAATTCTGGTGCGTAAACGCACCCTAGGAAACCCATTGCATGGGGTGGTTTATGGGACGACTATGGGTTGGCCGAATATATACGTTTCTATTACTTTCCGTGGCAGCGTTGGCGCACTAACATTCATACAATAAAGATGGGTGCGCCAAATCGCAGCATTCAAGCTGCCAGCAATTTGTTTTCGGAATGCGTAAAACTGCCTTCAAACAAACTTAAAAGCGCGCCACCAACTTGCCGACTAGCACTGAGTTCAATGGCATCAAAACCAATCCGTTGCAGGTAAACAAATTTATCATGGGGGACGTCACCAATCGCACGCAACTCTCCTTTGTAACCATAACGCTCGCGTAATAAGCGTGGTGTAAAATAGCTGTTACCATCACTAAACTTATCGAACCTGATAGCAATAACACTAAGATCGTCGATGTCGTTTTCTATTTTCTGCGGATTTTCATTAGCTTCTAACCAAACACCCAACTGGCAACCATGTTCATATTCACGATGGAACAATTCACGCCGCCGCAAATTCCAAACTGATAACGGAACGATCAAAGAACCTACTGGCAACTTTATATTTTGCGCTGATTCATTCACACCGAGCGTTAGCACTTTCCATTTATCATTCAGTACTTGCCCATTTTTTATCAACTTTCGCATAACAATATTTCCTTTCTAAACTATTAGATGAGTACTTCTGCATAAAATTGCCTTACTTGATTCTGCATAGTTTACCTAAATAGCTTAGATTTATTAAATACTAAATAATTTGATATATATAACCAAATGGAATATTAGATTTCAGCATAATTAGTCGATTGGATAATTTTCCGCATCAAATAATCGATAATTCAGCTATAATTAAAGCAATTTATTCATGGAATTATTGCCATGCAACACTTGACGCCAAGCCAGACAGTGGAAATGCTCAAAGCCAATCCAGAGACTGTTTTTATAGATGTCAGAAGCGAACTGGAACATATGTTTGTAGGTCATCCGCAAGGTTCAATGCTAATTCCATGGGTGGATGGGCCTGACTGGGAAATCAACCCGCACTTTGTGGCACACATAAAAAAAGCGGCTAGCGTTAATCGCCCGGTTATTCTGATTTGCCGTTCCGGGCGACGTTCTGTAGAGGCAGGATTGGCATTGGAAAAAGCAGGATTTAGTGATGTCTACAATGTCCTGCATGGCTTTGAGGGCGACTTGAACGAACATTATCATCGAAATTCCATTAATGGCTGGCGTTTTGATGGTTTACCCTGGGCACAAACATAATATGGATTACATTTTGGATTTTACGGATACCGAGCAAAAACTGGTTTCAACCTTGCTGCTTAAACGATACGGGAAAATTTCCCCCTTACACCTGGCGGATAGCGAACTACAACTCAGTGCCGATTCCAGGGAATTAACTTCCTGTCCTACGCTGTACTGGACTGAGCGCGGCGCGCAGTTCGTGGTATGTAAAGTTACTAATAACCGCTACCGATGCCAATTTTTTTATTCCGATGCCGAGCATTATGGAACAGGACGAGACGAATATTCCAGCCTGGATGAATGCGTTCTGACTCTATTGCAAGTTCAGGCAGATCATGAACAGCAACTCTCCAATATTTCATCCGGTGCCACGGCCGCGAATATCCAGGAAGAATACCTTGGCCCGTTGGTTATATAAAAAGCTTATCCGGTACTCCACCCTCTAGGTCTTTTCATACCCGCAATTTTGCATGCCTGCTTTACATATCCATAAGGAAATAGTTCAAATATTTGATTTCTGGAAGATACAGTTGACTTGGTTGAAAGATGTTTCATTACATGACGAACATCAGGTGCTACTTGATGTTCAGCGTAATACTGGCGCATAAAATTAATGGCAATCCAATGAATGTCCGTTAATTCTATACTTTCCAATTTTGCAAAATCGATGGCTACATTTTCATTCCACTCTAACGGATCAATTAAATAACCCTCATCATCTCTCTCTAAAGGTTGCACCTGATTACCCTCACTCTTAGTTAATGACATCACTCGACTCAAGGACTGACGGTATCCTGCAAGGCTTTGCGAATTGCCTCGGGGGTGCTCATGATATTCATGAAGCTATTGCTTCCCATCATGGATAAATCAGGGAAATCGATAGCAATCCGAAAGCGTGCATAAAGGGCATAGATATTCTTACCTGAAACCAGTATTTCATAAGGCAAGTGTGCGGTTGCTTTCAAGTCGCGAAAATCAATCTCTGACATGATGAATTTATCATCCATGTATTTCTGATTATCAGATGTACCCTTGAGACCTACTCCAAAAACAGCTTCCTGTTTCGCGGGAATATCGACTCTGTAGACTTTAGTCACCCCATGTTTAGCAGATGCCAAGCCTTTTTCAACTGCGTTCAATGCTTCCTCATAGCTATTATAAGTTTCTAGCAAACTAGGTTCGTTAAAATACTCCATTCCCATCATATAATGGTATTTTCTTGCCTTGCTTGCCGTCATTCCCTGTGCACCAAAGTCTTCCACCTTGCCCAGTGCAGTCCCCAATTTTGCAAGCACTCCTTTGAGATCCCCTTTCATTCGATAAACATTGGCCATGTAGACAGGGTTAGTATAGCTAACTTGAATTTCGTTTTTGACTTTAGTCACACTAATTCTTTGAATTGCACCGAAGCCTCCGTGCTCAGAACTGGCAGCATTATTTTTTAATTCATCGCTGGTGACAACAATAACATTAGCATCTGGATAGGGCGAATAATTTCCAACTACGCTAAAACCATTCGAAGTCAAGGATAATTTAATTTCTTCCACCTTCTGTTCCAGCGTTCCTGAACCCTTGGAACCCAGTACAAACGGCTTTAGTATTTCATCATCTGCCCATACCTGGCAAGAAAGAATAAACAACGAGACAGCCAGCAAAGTTTCTATAATTTTTTTCATGATACCCTCTAGTGATAGAATTAATCTTCTGTGTCCTCATACATTTCATCCTGCTCTGCCAGGCGTTTGCTAACGGCCTCTTGTTCCAGGCGCTGAATTTTTTCCTGATAGCGAACCATACGTTCAGTAGCCGCATCTTTTTTCATGGTAATGGTATTTTCACCAAACAATACTTGCTTGAGAAAGCGAAAGCCGAATAGCATTAGCTTGGCATCGTCACCCAGAATTTCTATGGTATCTTTAGTGTCAAGGTCATAGAGTTCGTTGAAGCCATCGCTCACCACAAAACTGCGGAAACGATCAAGGTCGTAGCAGACCATGAAGAAAAGTTGCAAGCTGGATTTGGTTGGTTTACCTACACTGGGGCCGGACGATTTCTTTTTTAGAATAAGCTGATGCCACCCCCGCGCCAGGTCATCATATTCCTCTACACCCTGTTCACGGCGATATTCATCGATGCTTGATTCTTTGTTTTCCTGGTGACCCAGACAATGGCTCTCCTTAACCAGCGCATAAGAGCGTATATCGGTATATTCGTCCTGTCTGCGCATTGACAGCAACGCTAGAGGATAGTAGCGGCATGCCGTTGGACGATCCGTATACATGCTACAACCTTCAGGAGTCATAAATCGGCAAGCGGTGCCATTTTCCACCGGACGCATCTTTACACCTGCCAGCCCCCCCTGTTCCATTTCGTAAGGGACTGTGTACTGTTGCAAAAATTCTGCTGACGAAAGATTAAGCCGCTGCTTCAGTCGCAAGATATCATAAGGTGTCAGTGAAATATCGATGTTACTACAACAGGCATTCCAGCAAGCTATGCCCTCGCGACACTGAAATCGAATCACTTTATTACCATCGAACATCTCAGGAACCACGGGGCTACCATGGAAAGGCAAATCAGCTGCCATATATGTGTCCATTTCGTGTCCTTTTAATAATACAGGGTAGATAAAAAATCGGGCATCTGACGACGCCCGATTCAGCCATTTAAACTTTAACCATGCCGATTAATGCGGAGCTGCCGCCTTGAACAACTTCGATTTATCCACCAGATCGACATGCTTGCGTTTGAAGCAAGTCCACTTTTTAGTCTGCTTGTCGTAAACCGAGTTTACAAAACAATGCCAGTTTTTCTCATCAACAAAATTCTTGTCGGTGCGATAGTAAAAGCCTGGATAACGACTTTCTTCACGGAACTGAATATGTTTCATATGAGCTTCTGCGGTTAAGATGCGATGGTAGTTTTCCCAGGCACGCAGCAATTCGTGCAGATCTTTGGCGCGCATTTTTTTCGCATCTTCCTTGAGCATTTCCAGCTTTTCTTCTGCCACAGCCAGCATCTTGTCGTTGGTATTATAGTAGGTAGCAACCCCCGCTACATACTCATCCATAATCTTCTGCAAGCGCATTTGCAGCATTTTTGGCACTATGTAGTTTGGATTGACATCAATTGCAGTCGAATAATCCTTGTGTTCGAGGAAGTTACGGACAGGTTTATAAATCTCCTCAGCCAACTGTGAGGCAGGAGTATCTAGCTCAGGTTTCCAATCCTTGTTGTCCAGGGCATATTTAATCATGGCCTTGGAAGCCAGGCGGCCTTCTGTATGAGAGCCGGAAGAGAATTTATGACCCGAGGCACCTACACCGTCGCCGGCGGTGAACAATCCTTTGACCGTCGTCATGGAGCGATATCCCCAGTTCCAACCGCGTGGCAGGTGTGCAGGCACGCCATCTTCTTCAGGATCAGCAGCAGTTGGTGCACCTACATCTGTCGGGCCCGACACCCAGATACCGCAGCATCCAGAATGTGATCCCAGCAGGTAGGGTTCGGTAGGAATCAACTCGGACATTTTCTTTTCCGGTTCAATGTTTTCACCGACCCAGATCCCGCATTGGCCGATGCACATATCCAGGAAATCTTCCCAGGCTTCCGCTTCCAAATGCTTGACTTCTTTAGGGGTCAGTGTCTCTCTTAACTTGGCCAGCGCAGTCACTGTGTCCATGTAGATTGGACCGTGACCATCTTTCATTTCTTTCAGCATCAGGTGGTTACGCAGGCATGACGCAGGTACTGCTGCCTGACCGTAAGGAGGATAGTCGTTAAGCATCTCCTTGTTCTTGACCATGTAATCTTCGCCATAAGCATTGACCGCTTTAGCCTTGAAGAGCAGGAACCAGGCACCAACCGGGCCATAACCGTCTTTGAAGCGTGCAGGCACAAAACGATTTTCCATCATGGTCATTTCGGCACCGGCTTCTGCTGCCATCGCATAGGTCGAGCCTGCATTCCAAACCGGATACCAGGCACGTCCTTGTCCTTCACCTACGGAACGTGGACGGAACAAATTGACACAACCACCTGCCGCAAGCAGCACTGACTTTGCCTTGTACACATAGATTTTATTTTCACGTACCGAGAAGCCAACCGCTCCTGCAATACGGCTAGGATCATTCTTGTCATTCACCAGTTTCACGATAAAGACACGTTCCTGAATACGATCCAGTCCCAAGGCTTTCTTGGCAGCTTCGGCGACTATCCACTTGTAGGACTCACCGTTAATCATGATTTGCCATTTGCCTGAGCGCACCGGCTTACCGCCGTCCTTCAACAAAGGCAGACCCTCTTTGATTGACTCCGCACCATCATGTCGCACACCATCTGCATCAGTTTTCCAGATAGGCAGACCCCATTCTTCAAACAAGTGCACGGAGTCATCCACATTGCGACCTAAATCATAAGCCAGATCGTCGCGCGTGATTCCCATCAAATCGTTGGAGACCATGCGTGCATAATCGGCTGGGTCTTGTTCCGAACCAATGTAGGTATTGATCGCTGACAACCCTTGTGCCACCGCACCGGAACGATCCATTGCGGCTTTGTCTACCAGTTTAATCTTGAGTTTTGTACCGGTCTCAGCTTCAACCGCTTCTGCCCATCGCATCATTTCGTAAGCTGCACCGCAGCATGCCATCCCGCCGCCGATTAACAGGATATCGAGATCTTCCTCTACGACTTGTGGATTACCGAATGTTCCTTCTGACATTTTTTGCTCCTTATTTTTAATTGGTTTGCTTATTTGCAGCGAATCAGTTCTTCAGGCTTTCCGCCGCGGTAGCCACCCATCACTGACTTGGTGAATACGCCGGGAGTAGTGAGTTCTGACATCTTGGGCATCGGTTTGCCACCGTAAGGATTAATCGAACCTTCAGAGGTAGTGCGTATAGGAAATTTAAAGCGCTTGATGTTGCCGTTACGGAACTTGATCGTCCACATAATGGAATCAGAGCCTCGCAAAGGCTGAACTGAGCCGCCGAGTGGAACGATATCCGCATAATGACGTACCTCAATCGCGCTTTGTGGACAGATTTTTACGCAGGAATAACATTCCCAGCATTGCTCGGGTTCCTGATTAAACGCCTTCATCGCATGGCCAGTTTCTGACCCGTCCTTGTCCAGCTTCATAAGGTCGTGCGGGCATATGTACATGCAGGCAGTTTTATCCTGCCCCTTGCAGCCATCACATTTTTCGGTACGCACAAAGGTTGGCATTCTTATACTCCTCTATAATTGATAAAAACAAATAAACATTAGCGAGCTGAATGCCCAGCCAATTTAACTTCCACTCTTTCATCCGCTGCCAATCCCGCATAGTAGGCACGGAGCACTTCCAATACTTCCGGTCTGCTGAATTCCGCCGGAACTTCGCTATCTTCCGAAAGCAATTTACGCAACTTGGTACCTGACAGCAGCAATCTGTCACCTTCTCCGTGTGGACAAGTACGCGCCGAAGCCATACCGCCACACTGGTAGCACCAAAAAGTCCAATCAATCTTCAGGGCTTGTGTCTCTAGCGCATCATTCGGGATTTTGTCAAAAATAGTGTGCGCATCGAACGGACCATAATAACTACCCACTCCCGCGTGATCACGTCCAACAATTTGATGTGAACAGCCGTAGTTCTGACGAAATACTGCATGCAACAATGCTTCACGTGGCCCTGCATAACGCATATCAAGCGGGTAACCTGCCTGGACGATGGTTTTTTTAACGAAGTAATTTTCCGTAAGAACTGCGATTGCCTCGGTACGGACTTCAGCCGGAATATCACCCGGTTTAAGATTGCCGAGTAGTGAATGAATCAATACACCATCGCACACTTCGATGGCGACTTTAGCAAGATATTCGTGCGATCTATGCATCGGGTTGCGTGTCTGAAAGGCGGCGACCCGACTCCAACCCATTGCTTCAAACAAGTTGCGTGTATCACGCGGTGACATAAATAACGCACCGTACTTCTCAGGGAAACCGCCTTGAGTCAGCACTTTCACCGGACCAGCAAGATTAATTTCACCTTGCTCCATCACCATCTTTACACCCGGATGTTCAAGATCAGTCGTACCAAATACCGTCTCGCATTCGTGAGACTTATCGATGGAGTACTTTTCATTGACGGTCATCGTGGCAATGACACTGCCCTCATCGGGATCAATCAAAGCAACTTCTTCACCTGTTGTAATTGAATTGGCTGAGATTCGATCAGTAGACAACGTAATAGGGATAGGCCAAAACAATCCGCTGGCCATTCTCATTTCATCACAGACCCCTTTCCAGTCAGCCTGCCCCATAAAACCTTCCAGAGGGGTAAAGCCACCAATTCCGAGCATGACCAGGTCACCCTTCTCTCGTGAACCCACTGTGATGCGGGTAAGCGTGAGAGCACGCTCACGTTCGGCATTTAATAATGCCCCCTCGAGCAGACGAGGACAAAGTTCCCCACCACCATGCGGATTGACAAGTCCCATCGAAATTTCCCCGGCGAAAATAATGACGTGCACATTAGTCGTTATGCTTGAAAACAGCGATACCCCTATTGGGTTTATTACTACCCCCCTTATGGGTTATGCCTCCCCCCTCATCACGGTTATGGAAGACGAGATGCACAATGCTCATACTGAAGTACCTAACCATGACAACCATCCGCATGAGTTTATCTCCCTTGCACGATCCTATAACTCAGCCTCTACCCGATGCAACGACTGAGACTCGCACCACGACTTGCTATATGTGTGCCTGTCGTTGTGGAATTCGCGTACATCTGCGCAATGGCGAGGTACGTTACATCGATGGCAATCCTGACCATCCGCTTAACGGAGGGGTGATATGCGCTAAAGGCTCCTCGGGAATCATGAAGCAATACTCACCCGCCCGGCTCAGCAAGCCGCTGAGACGCAAGCAGGATGCCGAGCGTGGTCAAGGAGAGTTCGAGGAAATCAGTTGGGAAGAAACCTTCTCCATTCTTGCTGAACGACTAGGGAAAATTCGCGCCACTGATCCGAAAAAATTCGCCCTGTTCACCGGGCGCGACCAGATGCAGGCGTTGACCGGAATGTTTGCGCGCCAGTTTGGTACGCCGAATTATGCGGCACATGGCGGTTTCTGCTCGGTGAACATGGCAGCCGGCATGATCTATACCATTGGTGGCTCCTTCTGGGAATTTGGTGGCCCCGACCTGGAGCGAGCCAAACTGTTCTTTATGATAGGCACGGCAGAGGATCATCATTCCAATCCGCTCAAGATTGCCATCTCGAAATTCAAACGCGATGGCGGTCGCTTCGTCTCGATCAATCCGGTGCGCACCGGTTATTCGGCCATCGCCGATGAATGGGTGCCGATCAAACCTGGTACCGACGGGGCTTTGTTGCTCGCGCTAATCCACGAGATCATTGAATTGGGTTTGTATGATCGTGAGTTTCTGGCACGCTATACAAACGCAGGTGAACTGGTCAATCTGGATGATGTACACGATGAATTTGGTATGTTTGTCCGTTCGGAAGTACCCAAGGAAGAAGGCTGTTTCGATCCTGAAAATAAACTTTGGTGGGATCGCATCAGCAACCGTCCGGTCATTACGCACACCGAAGGCACAGACCCGTTTCTGTTTGGTGAGTTTGTGCTGCACGATGGTACGCCGGTCAAGCCTTCGTTCCAGCTACTGCATGAACGGGTGAAAGACTACACACCCGCCTGGGCGGCTAAAATCACCGGCATACCCGCCGAGACCATTCATCGCCTTGCCTACGAAATGGGCGTCACCGCCCGCGACCAGAAAGTGGTACTGCCTATAGGCTGGACCGACTCCTGGGGCAAGGAACATGACACCGTCACCGGCAACCCGGTGGCTTTCCATGCCATGCGTGGACTGGCGGCTCACTCCAACGGCTTCCACACCATTCGTGCACTGGCTATTTTAATGTCGCTGCTCGGAACCATAGACCGTCCCGGTGGCTTTCGCCACAAAGCGCCCTTTCCCCGGCCTATTCCACCCTGCGCCAAGACACCGAATACCCCCCTCGCGATCAAGCCTAATTCGCCGCTGGATGGTATGCCGCTGGGTTGGCCGGCGGAACCGGATGACTTGTTTGTGAATGAAGATGGCAGCCCGGTGCGCATAGACAAGGCATTTTCCTGGGAACATCCGCTGGCAGTACATGGTTTGATGCACAACGTCATCACCAACGCCTGGCGCGGCGATCCCTATCCTATTGATACCCTGTTAATCTTTATGGCAAACATGGCATGGAACTCCTCCATGAACACGGTGAGTGTACGGCAGATGCTCACCGACAAGGATGAGCAGGGTGCCTACAAAATTCCGTTGCTGGTGGTGTGCGATGCCTTCGAATCAGAAATGACGGCGTTCGCCGACCTGATCCTGCCCGACACCAGTTATCTCGAACGCCATGATGTGATGTCGATGCTGGATCGACCCATCTCTGAATTCGACGGGCCGGTGGATGCAATACGGGTTCCCATATTCCCTCCCAAGGGGGAATGCAAGCCGTTTCAGGAAGTGTTAATTGAACTCGGGACACGCCTTAAACTGCCGGCGTTCGTCAAGAAAGACGGCTCGCGCAAATTCCGCGATTACCCGGATTTTATCGTCAACTACGAGACCGAACCCGGTTCTGGTATTGGATTTTTATCAGGTTGGCGCGGCCTCGGCGGGGAAAAATCCATGCGCGGCGAACCCAATCCGCGCCAACTGGAAATGTATGAGGCCAACAACTGCGTCCACCACTATGAGTTGCCGCTTTCCTACCAGTACATGCGCAACTGGAACAAGGGTTACCTGGAGTGGTCGCAGCGCAACCGTATCACCCGCTATGCCGACCCGATCCTGATTCATATTTACTCGGAAGTGCTGCAAACATTCCGTTTGTCGGCTCAAGGGAAAGGAATTTCACGCAAGCCGCCCGCACACCTGAAAAAACGTGTCGAGACCTTTTTCGATCCCCTGCCGTTCTATCATGAACCGCTGGAGACACAGATCACCGACCGGCACAAATACCCGCTCGCCGCAATTACACAGCGCCCGATGGCGATGTACCACTCGTGGGATTCTCAAAACGCCTGGCTGAGACAGATTCATGCTCACAACTATCTCTATGTCAACGCCAACACCGCCAAAACGGCAGGCATAGAAAACGGCGGGTGGCTGTGGGTCGAATCTCAATGGGGCAAGGTGCGCTGCATGTGCAGCTACTCTGAAGCAGTTGAACCGGGTACCGTGTGGACATGGAATGCCATCGGCAAGGCCGCCGGAGCATGGAACTTGACGCCGGACGCCAACGAATCGCAAAAGGGGTTCTTGCTTAACCACCTCATTTCCGAAGAACTCCCCTTCTCTGCTACTGGAGAACTGGCTAGAGGACAGGAGCTGTGTAAAGGAGCCATATCCAATTCCGATCCCATTACCGGACAGGCTGCCTGGTTCGACGTGCGGGTGCGTATCTACCCGGTAGCCCCGGACGAAGCTGAACAAACTTCGCCTCAGTTTGAACCGATGAAACCTTATCCTGGAACCAAGCCTTTCCTCGGCGACTGGCGAGCCTATTTTGCGGGAGGGAAGAAAAAATGACCCAACTCGCACTGGTTATCGATCTTAACGTATGCGTCGGTTGCAGCGCTTGTGTCACCAGTTGCAAGGAATGGAATACCTCTGGTCCTGCCGGTCCTCTGTGCGATAGCCATCCTTATGCCGCCAATCCGACCGGCACCTTCTTCAACCGGGTACAAACCTTTGAAGTCGGTGAATTCCCAAAAACCGAGACCGTGCATTTTCCCAAGTCGTGTCTGCATTGCGAAGACCCGCCCTGCGTGCCGGTATGCCCGACCGGCGCTTCCTACAAACGTAAGGAAGATGGCATCGTGCTGGTTGACTATGACAAGTGCATCGGTTGCAAATATTGCACCTGGTCGTGTCCGTATGGAGCTCGCGAAATGGATGAGCAGCAAAAGGTCATGAAAAAATGCACTCTTTGCGTAGACCGAATCTATAGCACAAGTCTTCCGGAAAGAGATCGTCGTCCCTCTTGTGTATTAGCTTGCCCGACCAGCGCACGTTTGTTTGGAGACGTACATGATCCCGAGTCAGTGGTTTCGCGTGCTATTCGAGAAAATGGCGGTTATGCTCTGATGCCGGAGTGGGGTACACAACCCGCCAACCATTACCTGCCCCGTCGCAAGACGACCATGGCCATTCACGAGGATCAACTGGTACGCGCGGATAATCCGCTCAAGGTAGACGGGAAGTTGCCTAAACCCGCAAAACAAGAACCTACGCTTGATGACGTCACCAGTTGGTAACCGGATTAAAATCATGAAACCCGCATTCTCTGTCATTTTCCTCACTACCCTGATCGGCGTTGGCCAGGGGCTATTACTTGCCCTGTATACGGGTCAGTTGTACTCTTTCTTTGATCTCTTGCCTGTGCAGGACAGTCGTTCCTTTTATGCAGCAGGCAGTGCCCTGGTACTGGTATTTCTCTGTGCCGGATTGATCGCTTCTTTTTTTCATCTGGGTCGCCCTGAACGTGCGTGGCGCACAGCAACTCAGTGGCGTAGCTCATGGCTTTCGCGCGAGGTGATCGCGCTACCTGCTTTTATGGGTCTGGTGATTCTGTATGGTGGCGCTCACTGGCTCGATTGGCACACCCCGCTGTTCAGCCTGCCCGGTGGCCGTTCTATCGATCCGACGCTGATTTTGGGTGCCTTGAGCACACTGCTTTGTTTCACGCTTTTCGTCAGTACCGCAATGATTTATGCCAGCCTGCGCTTCCTTCAGGAATGGAACTCACCACTCACCGTGATCAACTACATCCTGCTCGGCGGCGCTTCCGGGTTCGTCTTGGCGGGTGCCTTTGCGGCAATAGTCGCTCCCCAGTTGTCAGGCTTCTACGCGGGCTGGGCAATCATTATAACCGTGCTTGCCTTGATCAGTCGTTCTGCCTCTTTGCTAAGGAATGCACACCTCAAACCGAAATCGTCAATACGCACTGCCATTGGCATCAAACATCCGCGCATCGTACAAAAAGCGCAAGGCGGGATGGGCGGCTCCTTCAACACACGAGAATTTTTCCATGGCAAGAGTCCCGGCTTTATGCGTGTGCTCAAAATTTCGTTTTTGGTATTGGTATTTTTTGTCCCTATCGCCTTGCTTCCCGTTGCGATGAAAACGCCTCAACTCATCATAATAGCGTTTATTTTTCAATATATCGGGCTGATGGCCGAGCGCTGGTTCTTTTTTGCTGACGCAAATCATCCCCAAAATCTATACTATCAAGGAATTGCCTGATGCTCGCTCATACCGCTCGAACTACGCCCCAGTCAGCCATTAACTGGGATTGGCGCTTGACGTCAGCCATGGGTTTTGTGCTAATGGCGTTTGCAGGCATGGTATATGCCGCTGAAAGTGCCCCTGCAACGTCAGTAATGGCTTGGTGGGGCTGGCCGTTAGCGCTGTTCTTCACCTGTTTTTTCCTGGGTATAGTCGCGGTACCGTCCGGCGTGGGAGGTGGCGTATTATTTGTCCCTATCGTGGGCGGATTTTTCCCTTTTCACCTGGACTTTGTGCGCGGTGCCGGTTTACTGGTTGCGTTAGCGAGTGCCCTGGCCGCAGGCCCTTCGCTGATGCGGGTCGGACTCGCCGACTTGCGACTCGCCCTGCCACTGGCCGTCCTGGCATCGGCCAGTTCGATAGCAGGTGCCATGATCGGTTTGGCGATCCCGGCTAATATCGTGCAGATTGCACTGGGTTTAACCATACTGGGTATTGTCATACTGATGGCAACCGCTAAAAAGTCCGAATTCCCGGAGGTCGCCGTACCCGATAAACTATCAACGGCATTAATGATGCACGGAATTTTTCATGATGCTTCGCAAGGAAAAAATATCTCCTGGCAGGTACATCGCACGCCGCTAGGTTTAGTGCTTTTTGTCGGTATCGGTTTTCTGGCCGGACTGTTCGGCATGGGCGCCGGTTGGGCGAATGTACCGGTGCTAAACTTGCTGATGGGGGTGCCGCTCAAGGTATCCGCCGGAACCTCCAGTTTCATCCTGACGCTGGTAGATTCTTCAGCAGCCTGGATATACCTTAACAAAGGCGCGGTGCTGGCCATAATAGCCGTTCCTTCGGTCATTGGTATGATGCTCGGTGCCTTTATAGGGGCAAGACTGTTAAGCGTACTGAAAGCGTCTATTGTGCGTAAAATGGTGATTACACTATTACTGTTTGCCGGTTTGCGCGCGCTACTCAAAGGTTTGGGTATCTGGATTTAATCTAACGGACATGGCAAATTGCCACCCCTGATGATGAAACCTATCATGCCCGTTTCCCTCTCCCCATCCCTCTCCCGCAAGCGGGCGAGGGAGAAGACGATCGCTGCGCGAGTTTCACGTTAAGGACAACCATGTTGAAAAACGAACTTATTTCTGAAGAACAACAGCGTTACGCCACCTTGCTAAGCTGGGGCGCTCGTTCAGGTTTGGCGCTACTTGCAATCAGCTTTCTCGCCTATGTGTTTGGCTGGATGCCGGCACATGTACCGCTGGATCAATTGCCGATGGTATGGAGCCTGCCGGTACATGAATATCTCAAGCAGACACAAACTCCAACCGGTTGGGGTTGGCTGACCATGGCAGGTTATGGCGATTTTGCCAGTTTGATTGGCATCGCCTGGTTGTCCGGCAGTTCACTGATTTGCTTGCTGGCGGTTATTCCAATCTATGCCCGTCGACGCGACATTGTTTTTGTGAGCATATGCAGCATAGCATTGGCTGTTCAAGTGCTGGCTGCATCCGGTATATTACGCAGCGGAGGCCATTGAGACATGAGCACACATCCCTTTAATCATATTTTGCTGGCAACCGAGCACACCGAATTTGACATCGGGGCGGAACGATTGGCTCTGCAAATGGCACTGCACTGTAAACTTCCTTTAAGAGCGGTATTACCGATATTAAGTAATCCTGAATATGAAGTTGAGGCGCCGCAACTGGCGATTCGTGCCGAGCGGGAGGCCGCTGCTAAAGTAGAAGTCTTGCGCTCGCAAGCTCAGCAAGCCGGCGTGGAATTGGAGATCAGCACCCGGCGTGGCCCGGAACCCTACCGCGAGATCGTGGAAGCGGCAACCCTCCAGCACAGCGACCTTATTATTGCCCGTCGCAGGGGGAAACAAGGTTTTCTTGCCCGTCTGCTAGTGGGTGAAATGGTCAGCAAGGTGGTAAGTCACGCACCCTGCAGCGTGCTGCTGGTGCCGCGAGCCTCTCAAATGTGGTCACAGCATATTCTGGCTGGAATCGATAATTCACCCAATGCCCAGCAAGTTGCGCGCTTGGCGGCCAAGATCGCAGCACAATGCGGAATGCCGCTTACCTTCATCAACGTGATCAGTCATGATACAAACAGCCTGCGTCTACAGGCCGAAACCACCTTGGGACAAGCACTCGCCATCTCAGCGACTGCCGGAGTAAATGCCGAAAGTCGAATTATGGTTGGCAAGTATTTTGAACAAATCCTGTTTGCCGCCAAAGAGCTTCTGGCAGATTTGATCGTGGTTGGACGGCATGGTGAAAGTAATCTGATCCACACCCCATTCGGTAGCACTACTCAAAAAATAATTGGCCTTGCAGAAGGACCTGTACTGATTGTTCGATCATAAGTTGATTAAATTGCAATGAGGGGGAAACTTATCCCTACGTTTTTGCGTTTTTTACGGTTCATCTAACCCTCGTTTTGTCCCACAAGTATGGGAGATGATTTTGAGAATGCCTGGATGTCTATAATTCAGTAAAAAATCCTGTTATATGCTCATATTCACAACCGCACTGCAGGGTGTTCCGTATAAAACCCGTTTGGGTTATTACGTTATCACCCAAACGGGTTATAGACTCAAGTTGCCGAATACTTCTTAATGAGGGCATGTGAGTGTTTGAATCAATGTTGCAATTTTGAATAAAGTATTTACTCAAACAGGAGAGTGATTTGATAAATTTGGAACGCCGCAAGGCACTTAAAACAGGTAGCGGTCTTGGAATGCTTGCCATCCTAAGCGCTATGGGTCTGATCCAGCCAGGCGTTTCCTTGGCAAATTATGAAAAAAATGCTTTCGATGCAAAATCGATGAGTGAAACATTGGAAGCGTTGGGAGTGCATGCTCTCGAAGATAATTCGTCCATCCGCCTGACTGTGCCTGAGATTGCCGAAAATGGCGCGGTGGTTCCCATCACCGTATCAAGCCTGATCGAACACACCGAGCAAATTTTTGTACTGGTTGAAAAAAACCCCAATGTACTCGCCGCCAGCTTTACTTTTCCAGAGGGTACCGAGAGTTTTGTGACCACGCGTGTCAAGATGAGAGAGACTTCCCTGGTTATCGCTTTGATTAAGGCGAAGGGAAAGTTTTATCGTACCGCCAAGGAAGTTAAAGTAACGGCGGGCGGTTGCGGCGGTTGATCAGCAAAAGAATAATCATTAATTGATAAGGAATAATCATGGGAAATCCAATGCGGATACGCGCCGCAGTACAAGACGGCATCACCGAAGTCAAAATTCTTATGCAACACGAAATGGAAACGGGCTTACGCAAGGATGCGGAGGGGACACTGGTTCCCGCCTGGAATATTACTGAGCTTAAAGCCGTTCACAATGGCAAGACAGTGCTGGAAGGCCATTTTGGGACGGCGGTTTCCAAGAACCCCTATCTGGTATTTCGTTTCAAGGGAGGTGTTTCAGGCGATAAGATTACCGTTAGCTGGATTGATAACAAGGGCGACACACGTTCTGACGAAGTGGCGATTAGTTAGACAGTCGTTGTCAAGTCAGCAGAAGAAAAGTGAGGCGGAGGAGTTATATGAATACCCATATTATAAAAAGTCTATTTTTTGTTTTGCTATTCTCGATCTATGGTTCTGTGGTTCAGGCAGCGAGTGACGCAACAGATGAAATTGCCAAGTATCGTGAAATGATTAGCGATGGCAACCCGGCTGATTTTGATGAAATGCGCGGTGAAAATTTGTGGAAAAAACCTTCAGGTCCGAAAAAAGTCAGTATGCAAAAATGCGACTTGGGTAAAGGATCCGGTATCGTTAAAGGCGCTTATGCAGAATTGCCAAAATTTTTCCCTGACACCGATCGAGTGCAGGATTTGGAGTCTAGGCTGGTTAGTTGCATGACCACCTTGCAAGGCATTCCTGAAAAAGAAATCACCACCAAACCTTTCGGCGGTGACAACTATAAACCAGACATCGAGTCTTATGTGGCTTATGTGGTAGGACAATCCAAGGGAGTGAAGATGAATGTTTCCCTCAATCATCCCAAAGAAAAAGAAGCTTATGAGATTGGCAAGCGCATATTTTTCTATCGTGCCGGTCCGTATGACTTTGCCTGTGCTACTTGCCATACTCAGGACAAAATTCGTATCCGCATGCAAGATTTGCCAAATTTCAACAAGGCAAAAGATTCTCAGGCGGCCTATGTTTCCTGGCCGGCTTACCGTGTTTCTCAAGGATTATTTCGCTCCTTTCAATGGCGTCTGAATGATTGCTTCCGCCAGCAACGATTCCCTGAACCGCAGTATGTTTCGGAATTGACCATAGACCTTGCGATGTTCATGGCAAGAAATGCCAACGATGCGATTTACGCCGGTCCGGGTCTCAAGCGTTAGGAAAATAATGATGAAAACAAAATATGCGGTTGGTTTTTTTATTGCTTTAATCGGGTGTCCTATTGCAGCACTTGCGGGGGACAAGAATGATGCGCTGGATGCGAAAGTAATTTCCATTATTAAACGCGATTTCCATGACAAGGGGATAGCCAGGCTTGATCGCATCAATCAAGACAGTGTGCAAGCAATGTGCACCCAGTATCTCAATAACCCGCCCATCGTTGACATGGAACGACTGGAAGCAGAACAGGAAAAGGCAATCAAGTGGCCGGCAGACGGTAAATATATGGGCGATTGGAAAGCGGGTGAAAAATTGGCTCAAAGCGGGATTGGCATGACCTGGAGCGACAAGCCCGATGCGATTCCCGGCGGTAACTGCTATAACTGCCATCAGCTTTCGGCAAAGGAAATCTCCTATGGCACCCTTGGCCGCAGCCTGCTGCATTTTCGCGCGCAATTCAGCCAAATTCGTAGCGGTGAAGAACTTCAGCGTTACGTTTACGGGCACATCTACAATGCCAAAGCCTACAACCTTTGCGTCAAAATGCCCCGTTTCGGTCATCTCGGCATCCTGACCGAAGCACAGATCAAGGATTTGGTGGCACTGCTGTTAGATCCGGAATCGCCAGTCAATAAACAATAACCTGTTTATTGGCGCCGGGAATGTGCTGAACTTGCGAACCGCATCTATCGCGAACGCTGCGGGCATTACCGCATCCTTGAAAGAAGAAAGTCTCTATGAACATGAACCGACGTGAATTCCTGAAATTGCTGGGCATGGCCTCTGCCGGCGGATTTCTGCTACACAATATTGAGTCGCGTGCCGCAAACAGCGCGGCAAGAATGTACGAATTACCCCGCTATGGCAATGTCAGTCTGTTGCACATTACCGATTGCCACGCACAATTGAATCCCGTTTACTATCGGGAACCTCAGGTCAACCTGGGTATCGGCAGCATGAGTGGTCAACCACCTCACCTGGTAGGTGAAACACTGCTGAAGCGTTTTGCTATCCAGCCAGGCACACCTGAGGCTTACGCCCTAACGAGTCTGAATTTCTCTGAGGCAGCTAAAATCTATGGCAAGGTAGGTGGCTTCGCTCACCTGTCCACCCTGGTCAAGCAAATCCGTGCCTCCCGCCCGGGTGCACTGCTGCTCGACGGGGGCGATACCTGGCAGGGTTCAGGCACGGCGCTCTGGACGCGTGGGCAGGACATGATCGAAGCTTGCATCAAATTGGGTGTGGACATCATGACGCTGCATTGGGAATGCACCTATGGCGCCGAGCGAGTCAAAGAAGCAGAAAATGGCGCACTGAAAGGCAAGATTGAAGTCGTCGCCCAGAACGTCAAGACCACGGATTTTGGCGACCCCATCTTCAAGCCCTATGTCCTCCGTGAAATTAACACTATTCCTGTCGCCATCATCGGTCAAGCCTTTCCCTATAGCAGCATCGCACACCCGCGCTATTTTGTGCCTGACTGGTCGTTTGGTATACAAGAGGAAAATCTCCAGGCGACGATTGACGAGGCACGCAACAAGGGTGCACAGGTGGTCGTGCTGCTCTCTCACAATGGCATGGATGTTGATCTTAAGCTGGCATCCAGAGTACACGGCCTGGATGCCATTCTAGGCGGCCATACCCACGATGGTGTTCCCGAACCGATTGCTGTGAAAAATTCTGCTGGCACGACACTGGTCACCAATGCAGGGTCTAACGGAAAATTTCTCGGGGTATTGGATTTTGAAGTCAAAGCAGGGAAGGTATCCGGCTTCCGCTACAAATTGTTACCGGTGTTTGCCAACTTGCTAACGCCTGATCCCGGTATGGAATCGCTAATCAGCAAACTCCGCGCACCTTACACCAGCAGACTCAATGAAAAACTGGCTACGACCGAGGCATTGCTTTATCGACGTGGCAATTTTAATGGCAGTTTTGATCAAGTGATACTTGAGGCACTGATGAAGGAAAAAGATGCTCCTATCGCCTTTTCACCTGGATTCCGCTGGGGCACGTCACTGTTAGCAAATTCTAGCATTACTATGGAAGAGCTGCTGAATCAGACTGCGATTACTTATCCGACTACCACCGTCACCAGCATGAGTGGCATGCAGATCAAAACGGTACTGGAAGACGTAGCTGACAATTTATTTAACCCCGATCCCTATTATCAGCAAGGCGGAGATATGGTCAGAGTGGGTGGACTTGAGTATACCTGCGATCCCACTGCGGTGATGGGTAAAAGAATTCAGGAGATGCGCTTGGGCGGAAAGTTGCTTGAGGCAGACAAAAGCTACAAGGCAGCAGGATGGGCGCCGGTATCAGAAGCGGCCAGAGACCGGGGAGGTGAACCGATATGGGATTTAGTGGCGCGTCATTTGCGAAACGAAAAAACTGTCAAGGCGACGTTGCCAAAGCTCCCTGCGCTAAAGGGAATGAGCGGCAATGCCGGCTTGCTTTGATTTCAATTAATATAAGGAAATTCATGTATAAAATTAAATCGGTACTGGCTCTACTCTTGCTGGTTTTGCTCAGTCAACCTGTGATGGCTGACAGTTTGAAGCCCTCACTAAGCTATACACCGATGGATGGACAGATTGCAAAAGTGGAAATTCGACCCGGAGTCGGTTTTGACGAAGCCATTGAATCACTCAAACTGCGTGCCAATCAACACAATCTCAAGTTTGTCGGTGTGAACCAGTTATACAAGGAAATCGAGGCGCTTACCGGCAAGATTTCCAAGCGGATAGAAATATTTAATTTCTGCGACGGCATCGTGGCGCAAAAAATGATCGAGGCCAATCCCTTGATGATTTCTTTTATGCCTTGCCGCATCGCGATTCTGGAAGATCAGCATGGCAAGCGCTGGATCATCGCGATGATGATCAACTCTGACATGATACGCAGCATGCCCGCCGAAACGCAAAAAGATGCCAAGCGAATTATGGAGGCGATGAAAGACATTATGCTTGCCGCAAGCACTGGCGATCTATGATTAATACGAACTGAAAATTCATCTACTATTTCAAAAGGTAAGCCAAGTTATAACCCATATGAGCTATACCCCTCACTCATACGGGTTATGGACACTTTAACACAGATGTTAAT
>CAIRBC010000145.1 GCA_903876685.1 uncultured Nitrosomonadales bacterium
TAATCCACGACTATCACATAAAATCATATGCTTGCATATTTATTGATGCGGTGCTTCCCAACGACCTGTATGTTAAACTGTACGCCTGATTTTCGCATCTTTTTAACTGGATAAATTATGTCTGGAAATACTTTTGGCACACTGTTCACGGTAAGTTCGTTCGGCGAATCGCATGGCCCTGCAATCGGTTGCGTAGTGGATGGCTGCCCGCCTGGACTCAGTTTATGCTGCGCCGACATTCAGCAAGACCTGGATCGTCGCAAGCCTGGCACCTCGCGCCATGTCACACAGCGTAAAGAATCGGATACTGTGGAAATCCTCTCCGGCGTATTTGAAGGCAAGACCACCGGCACACCTATTGCGCTGTTGATCCGCAACGAAGATCAGCGCAGCAAGGATTACGGCAACATCGCCGAAACCTTCAGACCCGGCCATGCCGATTACACTTATACTCAAAAATATGGCTTTCGCGACTATCGCGGCGGCGGTCGCGCTTCCGCTCGCGAAACGGCCGCACGGGTAGCGGCAGGCGCGATTGCAAAAAAATGGTTGTTTGAACGTCATGGCGTGACCGTGCGCGGTTATCTGGAGCAACTGGGTGATATCACCATTGCCTTCAACGACTGGGATGCTGTTTCGCAAAACCCCTTCTTTGCACCCGACGCCAGTGTAGTCAAAATGCTGGAAGAATATATGGACAAAGTGCGCAAATCCGGGGATTCCGTGGGTGCCAAACTCGCGGTGGTGGCTCAGAACGTCCCGGTCGGTTGGGGTGAACCGGTATTCGACCGACTGGACGCCGAAATCGCTTATGCCTTGATGAGCATCAATGCGGTAAAAGGCGTATCCATCGGAGCGGGCTTTGAGTGTGTCACGCAGAAAGGCAGCCAGCACGGCGACGAAATGACCCCGCAAGGATTCCTGTCAAACCATTCGGGCGGCATACTCGGCGGCATTTCCACCGGACAGGATATTATCGCCCACTATGCCATCAAGCCCACCTCCAGTATCCGCATCCCCCGCAATTCCATCGACAAAGCTGGCAATCCGGTGCTGGTGGCGACTGAAGGCCGCCATGACCCCTGTGTGGGTATACGCGCGACCCCGATCGCCGAGGCCATGCTGGCGCTGGTGCTGATCGATCATGCGCTACGCCAGCGGGCACAAAATGGGGATGTGCTTTGCACGACACCCAGGATAGCCTGAGGCAGATTGGCAAAGGTCAGTTAACTCATGGCTTATCAGGCTAAACTGCCAGTCCCTTTTGGCTTGCTAGGCATTCAGTGCCAGGCAGATGGATTAACCCGCATCGATTTCCTAGCTCCGGACACCCAACCGCAGCAGGCTTGCTCGGCGCTCGCCCAGATTATTTGTGAGCAATTACTACACTATATAGCAAACCCTGAGGCGAAGTTTTCCGTGCCGCTAAAGTTAAACGGCACCCGACATCAGTTACTGGTCTGGCAAGCCCTGTGCGCTATTCCACGCGGTCAGACGCAAAGTTATGGTTATCTGGCAAAGGCGCTGAAGTCCTCCGCGCAGGCTGTCGGTCAGGCCTGTGGTGCAAACCCGATTCCGCTGATCATCCCCTGCCATCGAGTAATAGGCAAAAATGGATCAGGCGGTTTCATGCGCCAGCGGAGTGGCGACTCCCTGGCTATCAAACATTGGTTGCTGAAACATGAAGGAGTTGTTTTGCCAGCCTTGAGCTGCGGAAATTAATTCAGACAAATGAACGACGACGAACTCATCGATGAATTCTGCGATCAGTTGTGGCTGGAAGATGGTCTGTCGCGCAACACACTGCAAAGCTATCGCCGCGACCTGAGTAAATTTGCCGCCTGGCTATGGAAAAAGCGCGAAGCAACCCTTCTGCAGGCCACGCATGCCGACATACAAGCTTATCTCGCTTATCTGGTTATGCAACTGAAAGCCAAGCCCAGCAGCACCGGACGCAACCTCTCCAGTCTCAAGCGCCTGTTTCGTTATATGTTGAGGCAGGAAAAAATCGCCATCGACCCGACCTTGCAAATCGATGCACCCAAACTGCAGCGCAACCTGCCCAGGAACCTCAGCGAACAAGATGTCGTGCAATTACTGGAAGCACCTGATACCCAAACCCCTTTGGGCTTTCGCGACCGCACCATGCTGGAGGTGCTGTATGCCACCGGACTGCGCGTCTCTGAACTGGTATCCCTGCGCATCACACAATTAAGCATGGATATGGGTGTGCTGCGTGTGCTGGGCAAAGGCAGCAAGGAGCGCCTGGTTCCCCTCGGCGAAGAAGCGCTGGACTGGTTACGACGCTATCTAACGGAAGAGCGCAACGTGTTGCTCGGCTCAAAGATTTGTGACACCGTATTTGTCACGGCACGCGGAACCGGCATGACTCGACAGATGTTCTGGTATCTGATCAAGAAACACGCAATTGGATGCGGCCTGAATAAAGTGCTGTCGCCGCATACGTTGCGTCATGCCTTCGCTACTCATCTGCTCAATCATGGTGCCGATTTGCGAGTAGTGCAAATGCTCTTGGGCCATGTAAATATTTCCACCACTCAGATTTATACCCATGTCGCACGCGAACGGCTCAAACAATTACACATGAAACATCATCCTCGAGGTTGATTTATTGACTAATTTAATGTCCTCAGCATTGAGTTACCCAGATATCATTTTTAATTTCGTTGAAATCCTCGAAAGTTAATAGCAGATAATCGAGAACTGAGATATGGGTTTCATTGGATTTGAGCTTTTGCTCGAATTGCGGGTTGCTGATTATCCAGGAAATCTGTTCTGACAAGATGATCAGCGCCGCCAGATTCTTCAGTTCAGTGTCTGCATCAGGAATATTTTCAAAATCATGGTGATATTTGACTGCCTGACAAACCACTTCGGGCAAACCCCACGACTTCAGCATGTAATATCCCCAATGCGAATGCATCATGGATTTTTCAGGATCCATGTCCAAGGTACTGATATCGGTAATCATTTTTGAGTTTGAACTTGTAAATGGCTTGCTTTGCAGCATCGGAAACAGACCACAATCGTGAAGCAAGCCGGTCGTGTGAGCAATATTAGGCAATATATCCATAAATTTAAGCACTTTTGCCACAACTGTGGCGATTTCCGCAACTGCTCTGGAATGCTCCCAGATTTGACTGGTTAACGGATGCTGTTTTCCAATTGCCGACATTTTGAGTGCCATTGCAATATCGATTACCCGGGTTATGCCCAAAATCATGATCGCATGACCGATGTCGCTGATCCGACGACTGGCACCGAACAACGGTGAATTAGCCGTTTTCAGGATGCCTGCCGCAATCGCAATATCGCTTTCGATGAGCATCGCGATTTTCCTCAAGTCAGGAGAGGGGCGCGAGCGCTCCTTCGTCAAGTCAGTTATCACTTGGGGGCAAGGAGGTATATTAAAATCATTCGATTGCAAAATATCGCTCCGGATAATCACCTTCAATTTTATATAGTAGCACTTTAATATCGATTTTATATCACTTTTTTCAGTTAACATTATTTTTCAAGATAATTTAACTCGACAGGTTTTCTTTAATCATGCAAGATTGAAATGTTATTAGTCTATACTTGGATTATTAATTTGACCTTGGCTGCAATTTACATTAAGATTGGCCCGCTTCGGAGAGGTGGCCGAGAGGTCGAAGGCACGCCCCTGCTAAGGGCGCATACGAGCTAAAACTTGTATCGAGGGTTCGAATCCCTCCCTCTCCGCCAAGCAATGAATAAAAGCCATTAATTATAATGGCTTTTTTCATTTATACGCAAACACGGGGTCACTAACACGGGGTCAGGTCTAGCTAAGTAGCACATGCGCCTTCCCTGATGTCTTACCTCACTGTTGTGCAGATTACTCCAAAATATTCGGCAATTTGCAGGTAAGTATATCCGACCGACATATAAATTGGGTGTAGCTCTTTTGTATTCTCCAAAAAAAATCGAAATTTTCGGCATCCTTCATTTCTCGGTTTACACTTTATGCAATTACAAAATAAAAATAGCTAGACAATCGATCCCTCTTCACGTATAAATAAATTGGGCAATTTCCAGTTCATTATTACATTTGAGGTTAGTATTCATGTCATTATCA
>CAIRBC010000146.1 GCA_903876685.1 uncultured Nitrosomonadales bacterium
AAACCCGCTAGTTCTGTTTAGGCCATGCTCTGCAATATAGTTATTTTCAACAGAGAAATTTTCTTTTAGAATTTTCAGTTCCGTACTATATATTTCCGGATCCTGCCTCGCCGTCATAGGTGCATAAAAGGCAGGAATACCCCCCGCATATAGTGTCGAGAGATAACTGACCATACAATCATAAGCAGTCCTGCCTTCAATGAGATTAATATATTCACGGCCTGACTTAATTTGTGAACTTTGTGTTATGTCACCCCACAGTTGCAAGTAATTCTTCCTGAAATATCCGCCGTCCGACCAAATGACAATTGCATCCTTTACGCCCTGATTTTCTGAATAATTTTTTAATGCAGCAAAAAATTCTTGCATATTATCTCCGAGCCCTGCTTGAAAAATTCCATTGACCATTGGATTGGATTAAAGTCCAGAAACTATACCTTTAACTCAGGTATAGTCGTTCCAATATAAAAATTGTAAAATCTCATCAATAGTTAACGATAGTCCATTTATTTGAAACCCTGCTGGGTGAGTCATTGGGCAACCTTGTATTATGAAAAAATAATCTGGCATTGACCGTGATTGAGTCGACTAGTTGAAACACCGAACTGTCTACACAATGAATTTCTTTAGCGCCTTTAATAATATTTATATACTCCATTAAATTGTTAGTTGACTCTCGGGTCATGTAAATCTTCTGCAAATCGGTATTTATTTTCAAGGGAGCAACTGAATCACTCGCTTCATTATGAATAAAGCAATAATCTCCCCTGACCAACCTGTTGTACAGTGCATCTGCATTTTTTATGATTGCTGGCAGCTTGAACTTTGAATAGCGTAGTGAGAAATCCAGACCCGCCAGGTGATAAAACTTCCTGTCAAAATTTTTCAAAGTTATAGCCGCTGAGAATCCGATTCTGATTACGGGTGCATTATGTGCTCTCGCAAACAGTTCAATGTCGGCTGGTTCATTTTTTACACCAAAAACCTCTACTAGCGGCTGATCCTGATAAAGGCACTTAATTGTCTCGAGGTATGCAACTTTGCACGGCAAAAATACTTTGTATCGTTCCGCAAAGTGGTTAACCATGCCATTGCAAATAAACATATCACCCATACCCAGATGGTGGTACAAGCATATCTGTTTCATATATTCTTTCCCAAACCATTCATCCTGTTAATCATGCTGTATGACAATTTCCCGCAGCTCATCAAGCTAATCTCAGTACCGTCTCGACATTCCCTGGGCACTTGCGAGGACTATAGAGGTATTGCTAGCCTGAGGTTAGGCTAAACATATCAAAAATTCCTAACCCTTAATCATTTCATATCATTACGACTGGCCATCACAATATTTCAATATCTGCGCCAATGTTACGGCACGCATATCTTCACCGTCTCGTTGCGCTCGATACCAGTTCACAATTTCATGCAACGTATGATCAAGGCTCCATCTCGAATGCCAGTTCAAGCATGTTTTGGCTTTGGAGCAATCCAGTTTGAGGTAATGCGCCTCATGCGGGTGATTGGCACCATCTAAAGCCCATCTGGCCTCTGCACCCCAGGCACTGGTCAATTTCTCCACAATCCACTGTACAGGTCTCGCGTCAGCATCATCAGGTCCGAAGTTCCAACCCTCCGCATAGATCGCGCCTTCTGTATAAAGTTTCTGCGCCAGCAGCAGGTAACCAGATAGCGGTTCCAGCACATGCTGCCAGGGTCGAATGGCATGCGGATTACGAATGCTGACCGCTTTACCCTGAGTGATAGCGCGCATAATATCCGGGATAAGCCTATCACCGGCCCAATCACCTCCGCCAATCACATTGCCTGCACGAGCAGAAGCCACTGCGATACCGTGCGTCGGGTATTGTCCGGGATGAAAATATGAATTTCGGTAAGCGGCAACAACCAGTTCGGCACAACCCTTGCTACTGCTGTAAGGATCATAGCCACCCATCGCATCACTTTCACGATACCCCCAGATCCATTCACGATTCTCGTAACATTTGTCACTGGTCACGTTAACCAGTGCCTTGACACCCTGCGTGTTACGCACGGCTTCTAGCAGATTAACCGTACCCATCACATTGGTCGCATAGGTTTCGACCGGGTTCTGGTAGGAATACCGCACCAGCGCCTGTGCCGCCATATGGATGACAATTTCCGGTCTGTGCTGCTTAATAACTTCCTGCAACGCAGTCAAATCCCGTATGTCGGCGATGATACTGCGCATTCCCCGAGCTATGTCGGCAACGTCAAACAGACTTGGATTAGTCGGCGGGGCTAACGCATAACCTGTCAATTCAGCCCCCATGGATTGAAGCCAAAGTGACAGCCAACTTCCCTTAAACCCGGTGTGACCAGTCAATAAAACGCGCTTGCCCTTCCAGAAATCAGGATTCACTGCCATATTTTCCACGGTGCCTTTCCGGACTGCCATAATTCTTCAAGATACATCTTGTCGCGCAAGGTATCCATCGGTTGCCAGAAACCGTTATGGTGATAAGCGGCCAGTTCCCCCTCATCAGCCAGACGTTCCAGTGGTTCGCGCTCCCAAACGGTTTTATCATCACTGAGATAATCCAGAACCTGAGGTGACAGTACAAAAAACCCACCATTAATCATCGCACCATCGCCCTGGGGTTTTTCGCGAAAACTTTTAACCTTGTTCCCGTTCAAATCCAAGGCACCGAAACGTCCTGGCGGAATGGTCGCAGTCAGAGTTGCCTTGACCTTTTGCACCTTGTGAAAGGCGATTAACTCAGCAATATTAACATCACTCACACCATCGCCATATGTCAAACAGAACAACTCTTCATTTCTGACATAGTCTGCCACCCGCCGCAGTCGACCGCCGGTCATGGTTTCTTCTCCTGTATCAACCAGGGTAACTTTCCATGGATCAGCATGACGCTGATGAACCTCCATTTTATTATGAGCCATATCGAAGGTCACATCCGACATATGCAAAAAATAGTTAGCAAAATATTCCTTGATCACATAACCCCTATAGCCGCAGCAAATAACAAAATCATTAATACCGTATGCGGAATAGCATTTCATGATATGCCATAACACCGGCTTGCCGCCAATTTCGATCATCGGTTTTGGGCGTATTGTCGTCTCTTCACTGATGCGCGTTCCCAAACCACCTGCCAATATCACCGCTTTCATGCACAACTCCTGCTTCTGAATGTCGCACCCATAAAATTCCAGGACAGCTACGCCTGCTCTTATAAATCGGCCATTAATCGTTTGAAATTCGCTTCAAGATTGCGTACAAATCTAGGCGTATCGAACAAGACCCCATTTTCGTGAACCTGATGTAATTGCTTGCGCAAACGCTCACATTCCTGCGGGTTTTGTGCCAGCCATACCGCCTTTTCCTCGTAATCATTCAGATTGTAGCAAATCAACTCCTCCAGTTTTGCTGCCGTCAGCAACGCACCTGCCATGCGCGAGGCGAAGGATCGTCCTGAACAGGTAAGAACCAGCAATTCCATCCACAAGGCGTCATTGGCAGTGGTTCCAGCATTAAACGGAAAACTATCCAGAAACAGATCTGCGATCTGATAGCGTGCCAGATAATCCTCAGGAGATACTCTGCCTGCAAAAACGAGACGTGAACGATCAATGCCGCGATTTTCCGCCTCACAGCGCAAGTTATCTTCAGACCATTGATTATCTGAAAGAATCAAAAATACACTACTCGGCACCCTTCTCAGGATATTCATCCACACATCGAAAACCTCAGGTGTAAATTTGTAATTATTATTGAACGAGCAGAAAACAAAGCCGGTAGGTGGCAACCGGCAACTTTCACGACTGGGCTTGGCACCCACTCCGCGCTTGCGATCACTGACCTGATACACATCTGGCATATACAATGGCTTCTCTGAAAAATACTGGACTGCTGCTTCAGGAATCAAAAAACGATCTGCGATCACATAATCAATGGATGGCAATCCAGTGGTAGCGGGTAATCCCAGATAAGTAATTTGTATAGGCGCCGGGCGATATGCCAGCAAATTGGCTCGTGCACCTGCAGTCTGCCCTTGCAAATCAATCAGAATATCAATTTCATCTGACCTGATCTTGCGTGCGGCCTGTTCATCCGAAAGATGATTAATCCGCGTAAAATGATCCATCGCATTTATCACCCGCTGTCTCAAACCGGATCCGTCCTCAGGACTCCAACAATACGCATATACTTCAAAATGCGCCCGGTCATGCAATTCAAAGAGTCCTACCGTCAGTATAGAGACCGGATGCAGCGAAAAATCAGAAGAGCAGTAACCTATTCTGATCCGCCTATGGCCATACCCTTTAGGATTTGCCAATGCCGGGACGTTAGACATGACCTTTTTTGCCACGTACCTGCGCGCAGCCGCCAACTGTATCGCAGGGTCATCGGTAATGCTCAGCATCGCGAGTGCCGAGGTTGAATGCTCCATAAACGTCCGGTTAACGCGAGGCACCTTGTCATAAATTGGCCAGGCGCAAATCCGCTGACGCAAAAATATCCAGTGGTGCAGCACATCAGCACTATCCGGGTCAATGCAAAGACTTTTGGTCAAATAATACAGCGATTCATAATACTGCTTCTTACCTTCCAGTACTCGCCCCAAATGGTTTATTGCCATCAGTACCAGCGGCTTGTTAGCAGGTTGATCCAGAGAAGTATTCTGCTCCACCCAACGCCACTCAACAATCGCCTTGTCAACCTTACCCTGCGTTTCCAGAACCGACCCCAGATTCAATCTAGGCTGCAAAAAATTGGCTGACAACCTGATTGCCTCGCGATAAGCCTCTTCAGCACCAAGCAAGTCACCCGCATTATTAAGCGTCACGCCCAGATTAAAGTTGGCAGCATATGCATAGACAGACTCAGGATTGCGCTTCAACCAGGTCTGATAAAGCACCGCCGACAAGGGAGCAAGTCCGGCTGCTTCTAGTTTGGAAGCGCAATCAATTAATTGAAGAAATTCCAGCTTTCCTTGCCATGCCAGCAACAGGTTGGTTATAAAATTCTCTTCCATACTCACTACCAGACTCCCCAAAATATAGTTTGACAACGTACTTGATGCTGCTGAATATTCATGAACGGTTCAACATGCATGTCCAGAAT
>CAIRBC010000147.1 GCA_903876685.1 uncultured Nitrosomonadales bacterium
CTGCTTCAAATCGGTATCCTAGAAATTCAAAGCCTTGCCCTTCCATCATGCAATTCCCTACGTGTGTTTTGTCGGGGTGCAGCGTCAGGCCGTTAGCTTCTACCCACACTTTAACTTCTTCCAATCCCGCCTGTGCTTGTTGGTTATTCTGGCGAACGTGAACACTGATTCTGGGCGAACGTGAACACCGATTCTGACGCAACGTGAACACTGTCAATTTTCAGCGTTTGGCGCCACCCAGTTTCGGCGTAATGGCGCCACTTTGACCAGTCATTTTGAGGCTCAAACTTGGGTGCAAGGATGAGTGATTTTGGCTGTTTTTGCAACAGCAATTTTTGACACAATTATGTGTGTTTTTTAGTGAAATGGGTGTGGGTGGAGCACCCTATCTGTGTTCTAAATCGCCATCTCAGCAGCTAACATTTAAAGTTGAATGTTAGTGGTCGAAGCCTTCGATTTAGCCTTAATGATTTTCGTAATGGGGTTTAATATCTAGCTCGGCCGGATTCAATCCACATAGGGCAGGCAGGGTCATCGCCAGCCCTATGTGGATTGAACCGGAGACAAGCGTAGCGCGTCAGGATCTTAAAATGGAGATCAAATGGCTGCTCACGAGGTTTACTGGTTTTTATATTTTATTACAGCACAGTCCTGCCGTCTTAAATCTGACACATACTGCCTCAAGCGACCACCATATCATAGCGTATCATATCAACTGTATCATATCGTATCATATCAATTATTTTGTTACGGCGTAACGGAGCTTTACTATAGGTGTTAGTACAAATGACGGCGGCGGCGTTTCAACCATTCTGAACTCGCCGCCGCCTTTATATTCAACAGGATGTAATCCGTGTCACATCGCTCAGGTCTTTGCTTCCTTCGCTACAGATGGTTTGGATTTTTCTGTCTTTGGCTTTTGGCTACGATAACTTTCCCCATCCAGTACAAGCTGATAAGCGCCATGGCGTAAGCGATCCAGGGTGGCTGCGCCGATCATCTTGTTCGATGGAAAAGCGCCGCCCCACTCATCGAAGGCGAGGTTGGAAGTCAGGATTGTTGCAACACGCTCATAGCGCTCGGAGATCAAATCGTGGAAATCTTCGTCATCAGGCGTACGTAGTGGTTTGAGGCCAAAGTCATCAATGATTAATAATGGAATTTTAGCCAGATACTTGAAGCGACGCTCATAGGTCCCCATCGCCTGTGCAGCACGTAGACTGCTCATCAGTTGCGTCTGTGTGCTGAACAATACATCGTAGCCCATGCGGGTTGCAGCGTGTCCCAAGGCCTGCGCCAGATGGCTCTTACCGGTGCCGCAGTGTCCGGCAATGAGCACAGCAACTTTCTCTTCGATAAAGCGACAGGTAGCCAGATCATGGACTGCAGCGCGGTTTAGATTCGGTAATCGGTCAAAGTCGAAGCCTTCCATCGATTTATGATTGCGGAAGTTGGCGCGGCGCTGGCGTAGATCGAATTTCTTCTGATCACGTCTCGCCACCTCATCATGGAGCAACAGACTAAGAAACTCAGTATAGGATAGTTTACGATCGATTGCCTCACGGTTACGCGTCTCAAGGGAATCGAGGATGCCGGACAGATGTAATTGTTTAAGCAGGGAATTCAGTTCTGGTAAAGGGTGCATGATGTTATTCCTTATTGAATAATGGTATGTGTGTCGCGGTAGAAGCGGCCGCCTTCGGTATAGGTGCTGGCCAAGGCATCAAAAGCTGCCAGCAGGGCTTGCTGGTCGAGCCCCTTCTCCAAGATGCGTTTGACCACCAAGTAGCTTGGCGTGCCATAGTGGTTGGCACGCGAGCAGGCAGCTTCCAGCCTGACTGCGCCGTATTTATCCTTGAGACGCAGCACTCCCTGAACCGCTCGCAGACGTATCAGTACCTTGTTGTCGAACATCGAATGAATCATGGCCAAACAGGCCGGGCCAATACGCTCTGCCTGACTCAGGCACCATTTCGTATCCTGGAGTTGCCATGCCTGCGCCTCTGGCGGCATATGATCATTTACCGTCTTTCGCTCCCCCTTCAGCTTTGACCTTACATGGCTGGCAACGGCTTCCAGTTCGAGATACAGAGTCACCATGGTATCGCTATCCTTCAGCCAAACCTCCTTACCAACCAGACGGAACGGTACCGAGTAATAGTTGTATTGGTACTGAACATGGGCATCGCTGTGAACCTTGGCCTTGGTCCAGGTGGCGAGCTGCGGCGGTACATCAGGCAAGGGCGTGAGCAGGCTCCGTTCCACTTCCATGAAGCGTTTGAGAGGGGCTTCGCGGGTGGTGCCATGAATACGGTTGCCCGCATCCGTCATCACCCATTCCTGCAACTGACGGTTGGCATCAAGCAAGCCACGAAAGTCTCGCAAGGGTAAGAAGCTGTTTTTGATATATTTAACGCCAGATTCCACGATCCCCTTTTTTTGCGGATCTCGTGGCGGACAAGGATCAATTTTGAAGTTATAGCCCTCAGCACATTCGCCGTATGAACGCTGCACCTCAGGCTCATACACACAAGCCCTGGTAATTGCGCACTTGGGGTTGTCAATGATGACACGCAAAACGCAACCGCCGAACCATTCGAAGGCGCGACGGTGGCAGCCAAGCCAAGTGGCAACTGTCTGATCACGCACAAATTCGGCGTACTGGTGGCGTGACCAAGCCAAGGTGAAAACAAAGAACCAAGTCTTGAAAATCTCGCCAGTAAGAGCATCCGTAATCAACGGACCGGCTCCAAAATCTAACTGACCCACTTCCGCCGGCTTAAACATTAACCGCATAGGCACATCTGGCACTGGGTTAAAAATTTGCTGAAGGAAGCGATAAATTGCTGAGCGACTTCCGGTGAAGCCGTGATTGCGCGACAGCGTGGCGTGGATGGTCGTACCCTGGATACCGGCAGCATGCCAATTGATGATTTGCTCACGCCACGGCTCCAATGTTGAGACGCAGGTAGCAGGCAAAGGCTCCTTGCGCGTCAGTACTGATGCCAGCACGCTGTCTTCAGGTAAGGGGGGGTCCACAACAAGCCAGCCGTGCTCTTTTGCTATTTCGCGTACAGCCGCAATTTTTTTGCGTCCCATGGTTTTCAATCGAGCAATTTCCCGATCTGAATCTCCTTGGCGCATACGTACCAATATATGTTTGTATTGAATTATCAATGAGCTGAAAATACGCTGTAGTTCCAGTAAATACGTTGTTCGTGGTCTAGCATACCCTTGGTGATGGTATTTTTGATGGTATCAAAATGGTTTTCATTTTCCATTCTGTCCGATACCATCAACGCCGTTTCTAAGGCTGATGGTATCAAGCGGTGCAGGCTTGGGAAGCCGCGATAGCGGTGACAAAGATAAACGAGCGTTTATTTTTTGATGTGAACGGCTTGGTTTATGTGTGAAATTCAACGCTCGTTTATCAAATGAGCGGCATTGCGCGAACATCCTTAGCACGGCGCTCATTTTTTTCAAGCAACGGACTTGAGTTTGTTTGGATTATTTGCCATAGTTAGCGCATGGCTTTAACTAAATCAAATAATTCAATACAGCGACTGCTTGATGCGCTGCCGCGCGGCGAACCCGTGGAAACCTCTACCTTGGCTAAGCACGAGGTTTCCCCGCAATTGGCCTCCTACCTTGCCAAGAGCGGATGGCTACAGCATCTGTCGCGCGGAGTGTATTTGCTTGTCGGCGATCAGCCGAGCCGGGACGGATGTTTGTCGTATCTGGCCAGGCGCACCCCTGGCTTGCATGTCGGAGGCAAAACGGCGCTCGCTTGGCGGGGCGTCCGGCACAACTTGTCTGTTCGTGATCAAATCGAACTATGGGGCAATCAGCCTGTGCGTATCCCATCCTGGCTGACAGCGCACTGTCCCTGCCGCTACCAGACCACCAAACTGTTTGATGTCGGCCTGCCTGCCGATTTTGGAATACAGCCGCTACCGGAGACCCCGAATGGCCCTCCGGTATCCGTTCCCGAACGCGCGCTGCTGGAGATGCTGTGCAATGTTGGCAAGCACCAGTCGGTGGAAGAGGCCAGACACCTGACCGAGAACCTGCGCAATCCCCGCCCTGACGTGCTCGACACTCTGCTCGCCCACTGCACCCGCATCAAGGTAGTCCGGCTGGCGCGACAATTCGCCGACGAACTTGAGCTGCCTTGGGCGAAGATCGTCCACCCGCATAGTCAGCGCATGGGCAGTGATCGCCGCTGGACGCTGCGTACCCGCAGCGGTGAACTCCTGAGCCTGAAAAAATAATGGATCGCCAGTACGTTGATACGGTGCGCCTGCTGCTTGCCGTTGCGCCGGTGATTTTTGAATCGCCATATTTTGCGCTCAAGGGCGGCACCGCCCTCAACCTTTTCGTGCAGGATCTGCCGCGCCTGTCGGTGGATATAGATGTCGTCTTCACCGATCACGTTATGGGGCGGGAACAAGTTCTCAAAACCATTGGCGAAGAATTGCTGACAGCCAAGGCACGGCTGGAACGCATGGGCTATTCGGTTATCCTCCACAAGACACAAAAGGGCGACGAAGCCAAGTTGCTGGTGGACAATCAGGCCAGCCAAATAAAAGTCGAAGTGAATTTCGTTTTCCGGGGCACGTTGTTGCCCGTGACGCATCGCGCCTTGGTGAATTCGGCTTGCAACCTGTTCACTACGGCAATGGAATTGCCCGTCCTTGCCATTCCCGAACTCTACGGCAGCAAGCTGGTCGCGGCGTTGGATCGCCAGCACCCGCGCGACTGGTTTGATGTGGCCGCCATGATGGATCGTTTTGGCCTCGAAGCAGAAATGGTGGATTGTTTCGTTGCTTATCTTGCCGGTCACAATCGCCCGGTTCATGAGGTGCTGTTCTCAAACGATCTGTTGCTGGAGGAAATTTACAACACGGATTTCGTCGGCATGACCGCAACCGAAATTCCGTTGCAGCACTTGATCGAAACACGGCGGCACATTCGCCAAGAGCTGCCCAAGATGCTCACCGATACTCACCGGCGCTTCCTGCTCTCGTTTGTGCGAGCCGAACCAGATTGGACGTTGATGCCATTCGACCATCTCAAGGACTTGCCGGCGATTCGCTGGAAACTACTCAATCTGGAAAAGCTGCGCACGGCAAACAAATCCCGATTCGAGTTGCAGGCCAGTGAACTCATAGACCGATTCAATCGCTTCCCAGGTTGAAAACTTTCGATCAACAACTTGCCGATAAACAGCAGGAGTGCCAGAACTCTTTCGGCGTGATTCATCGGTAGCGCGGGTCTTTGCAGTTATTAGAATCTGAGAACGTATACTATAGAGCCATGGGTTATCAGATCAACCCAGTCCAAAAAATATTTCCTGATGATGGTATAAATGATGGTATCGAGCTTTTTTGCAACAAAAGATAGCCATGCAATCAATGTGATGCAATGTCTATTGATGATTGAGTTGGGTGAGGCTTATTTAACATGTTGATTGTAAGGGAGATTGTTTTGTGGTTTTTATGTGCTTCAGAAATCTTAATCTTTATAAATCAATTGGTTAACTTTTTTCAGCAAGTGTCAAATTCCCATCGATAAGAGCCACAGAATTTTTCTGATGGTATTTTTGATGGTACCAAAATAAATATCCATTTTGCATAGCTGCAATACCATGAGCCGTAAAAATCACTGGTGATGGTATCGCGCTGGTCAACAGTCTAGTAGTAAAACACATAAATAACGAAACATATACTCACGACGAGGAGCCTGCAATGCGACAGACCGAACTGCATCTTACCAAAGAGGATCGCGAGTTGATCGAATCATATCGTGCAAAGGGTTTGCGCCATGCCCGAGAAGTCAATCGGGCGCATATCTTGTCTGCCCTTGACCGAGGGATACCCGAAGCCCAAATCATGGAAGTTCTCGGCGTAGGACGAACCGCCATCTGGCGGACACGGAGCGCATATCTGGATGGTGGTGTCGAATACGCACTGTGCGATGTCGCACGTTCGGGCAAGCCCCGAGAGTACGATACCAACGTTGAGGCGCAGATTACCGCCTTGGCCTGCTCGGAACCCCCAGAAGGTGCGCCAAGCGCTGGACACTGGAATTGCTGGAACAGGCGGCACAGAAGCAGGCGGATGTGGGCTCGATCAGTCGCGAGACGATACGCCGTCTGCTAAAAAAACTGCCTCAAGCCATGGTGCAAGGTGATGTGGTGCATTGGCGCTCTGACCGAAGAATATCGGCAGCGAATGTACGGCCTGCTCGACCTTTATGCCCGTCCGTTCCACCCGAAGGAACCCGTCGTTTGTCTGGACGAGAAGAGCAAGCAACTGCTCAAGGATTCGCGCCCACCTTTGCCAATCCAGCCCGGCTCGCCCGCAAAGCAGGATTACGAGTATGGCCGCGCTGGCACTTGCAACCTGTTCGTGGCAGTCGAACCCAAAGGAGGGCGACGGACGGTCATGGTCACCGATCATCGTGCCAAGACCGATTTCGTGGCTTTCGTGCAGCACCTGCTCAAGCAGGTTTATGCCACGGCCCGACGTATCCATCTGGTGATGGACAATCTCAATACCCATTTTCGCAAATGCTTCGAGGAAGTGCTCGGCGTCAAGAAGGCAACGGCGCTGCTGCGGCGTGTCGTCTTTCACTACACGCCGAAACATGCCAGTTGGCTCAACATGGCTGAAATCGAAATCGGCATTCTTGACCGCCAGTGCCTTGATCGGCGCTTGCCGGATCAGGCCACGCTCATTACCGAAGTGAATGCCTGGCAGTTGCGCCGCAACACGGAGCAACGCGGCATCGAGTGGAAGTTCACCCGGCAGGATGCAGACACAAAAATGGCTCGACATTATGTTTCGTAATTAATGGGTTTCTATACTAGTCTGGCAGGCGTTTCACCCCGGTTTCAGGCCACTTCGTATCGTGGTATCTAAGGCTCGAAAAGCATTCCGATCCGGGTCTGCAATGAATAACTGTCAACTATGCCCGCGAGGATTATTTGAATACGCTCCGGAAGCAGGCGAAATCGTATGGTGTCACTTCCCAGAAAATAAGGGGAATAGCTTCTCATAGGCTTTGCCCAACATGCAAAGCACATTTGAGTTTTTCCTATTTATCCTTGGCGTGTTTTGTTACTTTTGCCGCTTCGGGTTTTGGCGCTTTTGACGTGGCTTTAATCTTTGTTTTTATGACCGCGACCTTGCCGGTCGATGTTCGCGAACCCGTGGATGTCTTGGCTGGCGGCTTTGCTTTCACCGGTTTTTTAAGCGCTACTTTTTTGGCCGTTTCGGGCTTGCTGGCGGCAGGCTGTTTCGCGGTCTTTGCGCTTGCGGCTTTTGTCGGCGCTTTTGACATCTGTGCTTGCCTTGACCTTGGTTACCGTCGCCATGCTTCGCCGTGCAGCCGGACTCGTCGGTACAGCAATCGCTGCCATCTCGATGCCGAACACATCGGCCAGGGCGGAATCATCGAGCACTTTGCCGGATGCCTGGCCTTTCTTCGCTTTCGGCAGTCCGGTGCCAGCTTGGGCGACAAGGTCTTTGGCATCAACCCGGCGCAGACTGAAGAGCAGGTCAGGCTGTTGATCGAGCCGTGCGCCGATGCCATAAAGTACGGCGGCGACGTGCTTGCACATCGAAGCCCAATCCGGGCAGCTGCATTTGAATTTGATTTCTTTGGGTGCCGGAAAAAGGCCGGTGCCCGGTTTGCAGATATGTTCCATCACACCCTTGGAAAGTTTTCCCTGCAACAGCTCCACCAGCGAGTCTATCGTCCCCGCGCAACCGGCGCCGATGGCTTGCCATTGTTTGTCGGGAACCGCCGTCACGGTCACATTGACCGTGTAGAGGTTAGCCCCCATCACCTGCGCCCGCACTTCGCCTGCCGTGACCTTGAGGTCGATCACCGAGCCGTTGCGCACATAGGTGCGACCGCGTGGCAGACGGTTGGCATAGTCGCTGTATTGTTCCAGATTGTTGCACCACGCCTTGCCCCAGAAAGTCTTTGCGATGGCGCCACGGCTTGACGCAACGGGCGAGAGATCCGCTCCGGCTTTCTTCGCTTTGGCAGCGGCTTTTTCGACTTTCTTTCTGCGCTCGGCGACCGAGACATAGGGTGCCCATCCTCCGTATCCGTAACCCATTTATTTTTCCTTTATGATTCGTTATAAATTCGATTGAAATATCCGCTAACCCGTAGGCTGGTGGTGATAACCAATCACTTGCTGCGGTTTGTGCAGCTTAGTGAGATGGCTAGTCGTTTCATGTGCGACACGAAGTCGCTTGCAAAAGTTGTTTCCATTTTATAAAGAGGGAACCGCCCGTGTCACCGGGCGAATCTAGGGGTCTGAATAAAGAGCGATCCTGACAATGTAATGAAACACCGCAAGGTGTGGGGTATCAATCGTGAGAGGCGTACCCTCCTGGTAGCCAAAGCCGGGTGAATGCTAGATAGTTGGTATGGTGAAAATATTTGAAGCTGCGTTTAAAGATCGTCAACTAGAACAAGCGGAATTGGCTTTTACGCTTGAGCCAAACGGCAACGGATGGAGGAACAGCGTCTGTGAAATACGCTTTCGTGACCTATACCCATTCCGGTCGAGAGCAGCCACCTAACCCGACATACTTTCGCAAGCGGAACGTGGAAACCCCGTATCGCTCCCTTCGGTGACAGCAGGCTGCAAAGTCTGTCTATGGCGATGCGGGAATAGTATCGAGGAAAAAGCGAATGCCGTTCTGTAATGGTGCGGACAGGGGTTGAAACATCACCCCACGCGAAAGCGGGCAGATGTCCTTGTGGTCTCTCCTCACAAGAGAGTTTTTAGAACCATCCAAACGGATGGAAAGCAAATGGACGCTGCAACATGGGGGTTTACACTTTCCGGCGTGACGAACATCATCACGCAAGAGGGCTGGAGATGAGTATTGTGAAGGTGTCACAGAAGTTGTGAAACCGGGTGTCGAAAGATGCCTTTGTAGAGGCTTGAGCCGTGTGCGGTGAAAGTCGCAAGCGCGGTTCTTAGGGGGCTGGGCGCAGGTAACTGCGTCTGGCTACCCGACCAGGGGGACGGGCATGGCGGGTTTCATCATATGGGGCGGCAGGGTGCCATGCCCGTTAGAGTGATGCTTATTGCGTAGCTATAGGCAGGAGGGAAGTTACACGCAGGCCGATGATTTGATTGTGCCTTGAGCCGTTTCTTCCACCGTCCTTGGCAAGCAGCGAAGCGCCACTGCTGTTATACGTGTCGTAAGTCACGCCCACTGTAATTAACGGATGCATCTTGTAGTTGAGCGTCAACTCGCTGACGAAGGTATAGTCGCCCTTGGCGCTGCGCTTGTAAGGTGTGTTGTCGGTACCCACGCGCGTCGCCGATTGCGAGACCAGTGCGTAGAACTTATCAAGGTCGTAGCGCACACCGGCGAGATAATTGAGATCTTCGATCTGGCCAGTTCCCCTGGCGTAGCTGACGCGGCAAATGCCCGTCCAGTTCTTGTCGAAACGGTCGCTGGCGGTGGCCATCACGGCGTTGACCTGCGGCGCTTTTTCGCCCGGCCCCGGCCACACGGCATCCTTGTCGAAGAAACGGAAGGCATCGATGTGGTTGAGGGTCAATTGATAATGCTGTTTCTGACTCTGGAAGTTGAGTTCGATAACGTAGGCAAGGTCGCCCTTGATCAGGTTGCGCGCAGCGTTGATGGTCTCGCGATCACCGAAAGCGTCACCGGCGATACCGGTGAGCGACAGGCCGTTACTAAAGTCCTGTTTGATGACCAGAGCCACCGAAGGAAAGGGCGGTGCCACGACACGGGTGGCTGCGTTGCCGTAGTCGTTACCATTGTTAAGATCGCCACCGAAGAACGGGTCGGCGAGATACCAGTTCGCGGTGTCGATTTTTCCCATCATAACCATTGTGCCGTTTTTACGATACATCGCCGCCAGTTCTTGCAGGCCAGACTTTGTGTTAACTGCCTTACGTTCTGTTCCAGTGGTTTCGACGGTATTGACACCGAATGTTATCGGATTCGTCAGCGAGTAGGCGCTGTTGTTACCGAGGGTGCGGTTATCGGAGTAGCTGCCCAAGAATGTCCAGTCGGCGCTCTTAAATTGTAGTGCGAAGAAGTCTAGCAAACGACCGCCGGTATTGGTAACGAGATCCTGGCGGAAAGGGCTGGGTCGATTGCGCAGTGCATTTTCTGTACTCTTCTGCGAGGTGATGTTGTTGAGAAAAAATCCACTCCAGCCAGCGTTTGGCTCTTGAGTCACCTCCTCAGCCAGTGTGTTGCAGGACAACAGGCTCGCGATCACGAGACTCAACGGTTTGGCGTTCATTTTGATGGGTAAATGGAGATACAGTTTCTTCCATCCTGCTTGGACTTGTACAGCATCTCATCGGCCAAGTGGATCAGTTTCTCGGGGCTACTACCGTGTTCGGGGAATACGGCGATGCCGGCTGATAGCGTGATGCTGATTTTGAACTCATTGAAAATAATCGGCATCTTTTCCAGATGTTTTCGCCACGACTCAACCCGATCAAATGCTTGATCCGCCGACATGTTAGGCATAATTGCCACGAATTCTTCTCCGCCATAGCGGCAAATCAAGTCGCTTTCACGGGCACCCTCCTTCAGTAACATGGCATTTGCCTTGAGGACTTCGTCACCTGCTGCATGACCGTATTGGTCATTTACCTGTTTGAAATGGTCAAGATCCAGCATGATGATCGCCAACTGCTTACCTTCGCGTTCCGCACGCGCAAATTCACGCGAGCAAGTGTCATACAGGTAGCGCCGGTTGTAGAGACCCGTGAGTGGGTCGCGTGTGGCAAGCTCCTGTAATACAGATTTTTCTTCTGCTGTCTGATTCAATTGACTTTCCATTTGTTGGTGCGACTGTAATAGCTGAGCCTCTTGCCTCATCCGCTCGGTGATATCGCGACCAACTCCCTGATACCCGATGACATTGCCATTGCTCCCGTAAATTGGTACGGATGAAATTCCCATCCAGACCTCACTGCCATTCTTGTGGCACATAGGCAATTCAAAATTCAGATCAATGCCTTTTTGAGCTGATTGTTCGGCTTCACGGCGTTTGCGGAATACATTTTTCAATATGTCCTGTCCCTGTAGGGTGAGATTATCCTGAATACGGGTACCGATTACTTCCTCGCGAGAAAAGCCACGCAGTCTCTGATCCGCCGCATTGATGTAGGTAAAGCGCATCTCCGCGTCGGCTCGCCAAACAAGATCCGCCATGTTTTCAGCCAGCATGCGAAAATGCTCTTCACTGGCTCTCAATTCCTCGCGCTTGCGCAGGATTATCCACTGATAGCGGGTGGCAAACAATGCCAGTAACAATAAGGTGAAATAGCCAATGACAACTTCTATTGCACGTCGTTGCCAACTTTCGAGCGCTTTCGCCTTGTCGAAGCCATAGGCAACGATGAACGGGTAACCTGCGATCTTGCTGAACCCAAACAAGCGTTCGCGACCGTCAACATCCAATTGGCTCACCATGCTGATCGCCGACACAGACGTGTGCAATGCGGTTGGAATTTTCGGGGCGGGCACGCGTTTTTCTAGCGCGGTGGAAAAGGCGGGACTGCGAGAGATGAGTACCTGAGCGTCATCCAACAGTGAAACGGAATCAGAAGGGCTAAGACTCAGTGATTCGAACCAGTGTTGCGTTTTATCAAGCTCCATGACGCCCATCACCCCGCCTTAAAAATTGCCCGCCGGTGATGCGAGGTGTCGTGACAACATAAGCACCGATCTTCCCGAGGCAGACTTTGATCCAGGAATATAGTTGGTCAGTGCATCGGATCCGCTGTGCAGTTTGCGAGCCTCGCAAAGCTCCTGTTTCGAACTGGCACCCAAATGTTTTCCAGTTTCGGTTGCAGTAAAAACACAATTCCGATTGAAAATAATCAAGAAGAAGTCAACAACCGTAGCTGATTTTTCCTTCAGGAGTTGCGTCATGTGTTGGGCATGATCCGGGTCAGAATCCGGGTAGGTAATATCTTTCTGCTGGACTCTTCCCAGCACGTCTCTTAATACGTAATCCGTAGCCATCATTTGCGTACGGAAGGATTGACTGATGATCTGGCTTTGTTGCATCGCACGATACGATGTGTCCTCCAGCACCTTCTTGTATCCTTGTTGCAGATCAAGGGCAAGCCAGATTCCAAGTGCAACTAGAAATACTGAAAGTGTGCCGTAAATACCAAGCAATGAGGTGGGCAGCCATAGTCGGATTGATGGCTGTTCAAAAGCAGATAAATTTTGAGTGGATGTCATCAATTTTCCAATTTTTCACACGGTGTCGCCAACAATAATTCTGCAGGTGAAAACCACCGATGAAAAAAAATATTACTTCTTATTGATTAAGATTTATATATTGCTACTATCCGTGTAAATTGTAAAGACTAAATCCTGAGAATCTCTAATAATTTGTTATTCGCTCATCGGAAACCAACCCGTAATAACTCTTGTTACTTGTCAGCTATTTGTGTGTATTTTTTGAGCTACCGTGATCGACTATTTTAGTTGTTTTTTGGGTAACTCCTGCCGCTTTCCAAATTTCTAGCACACCGTCTAACCAATAGTTCTACTAAAGTGGCCACCTTAGTCAAGACAATATTTAATCTGGATTAAGATGTGGCCTCAACTACGTTCACA
>CAIRBC010000148.1 GCA_903876685.1 uncultured Nitrosomonadales bacterium
GATATCCTGAATAGGTTGGGGTTTATGGAGCGCTTACTTAAAAAAATCTACAGATACTAATATGACCGTTTCAGGCAAAAACATCCAACCGGCTCCCCAGATTTGAGCTCGGTGAGTTTTTTTTAGCATCGTTAGCCGTTTTTTCTGGAACCGTCGCAGCAGGGGGCGCATTCTGTGCCTTTAATGCAGCAATTTCTGCAATGCGCGCCCTGGTCTGACTGATTTTGTTTGAGATAGCCAGGATCTTGTTTTTTCCGGCAGTGGTGTTAGCGGAAGCACAATTGACACAATCGGATAATTCCTGCTGATAGCGATCCAGGTTAGCTTGCAGACCCGCGGCTGACGGGCTGCCGGGACTGGGTACTGAAGCTCCTATTGCGCTTAACATGGTCAACTCAGCGATATAAATCCGGGTAGTGTTTCTGTAATTGAGCCAGTTTAGGCAGGTCATTCACCACAATATAGGGTTGATCAGGATGCAGTGCCAGATAATTTTGATGATAAGCCTCGGCGGGATAGAACTGCTGCAAGGGTACAATTTGTGTGACGATAGTCCGCGTTTCAGCAAGTTTTCTCAGATAGTTTTGCGCCATTTTCTGCTGTTCGATATTGCTGTAAAAAATGGCCGAGCGATACTGGCTACCGACATCCGGACCCTGGCGGTTCAGTTGGGTGGGATCATGCGCCACGTTGAAAAAAACCTCTAACAGTTGCTGATAAGTGACTCGCGCCGGATCAAAACGGATATTAACTGCTTCTGCATGCCCGGTATTTCCTCTGCCGACTTGTTCATAATGTGCCGTGGCGGCTATTCCGCCCGCATAACCGGCACTGACTTCGCTCACGCCCTTGACATGTTTGAAAACGGCATCCACCCCCCAGAAACAGCCACCCGCAAACACAGCGGTCTGTTCGGCAGCTTGTGCGACGGGCTGCAACCACAGCAAACATAATAGTCCAAATATTTTAAGCATGTTGAAACTCCTTAGTATTAACCAAAAGTGAAGGCGTAAGCCTGTGCGCCCGGATCCAGGAAAATGATCCGGAAGGTGTGATTTCCACTATGTTCACGGCGACGGATCAGTTGATAGAGGCGCTGTTCCCGGATCACGCCATTGCCTTGTGCATCAGTATCCTCACCGTGATTTTTGCCGGGAGGCGCGTTATCCAGAGTGACCCTAAAGCGCACTGGTGCTGCTGCTCCCAGTACCAGATGGAGATCGCGCCCTTTAAACTGATAGCTAAGCGTCGCCTTGCTGCTCAAATTTGTCGCCGACTCCCCGGATAATAGCCATTTTCCCTCGATTGCCCATTGGTTAAGCAGTAAGTTGTTCGGGGTGCTGTAAGTTGCGGCAACCTCCTTGCCGATCGGCTCGGGGGAAGCCAGATGCTGCGTTCTGGCATAACCCAGATAGGTTTCCGGTGATTTGTCTTTGCTTGCGGCGGCAGCTGTAGCACCCTTGGCGTCCGGTTGCACAAATTTATCGTCTATGGAAGGGCCGTCTAGTTGTGCCTCCTTCAGCAGTGTTTGAATAACCGTTTCGGTTTCCTGATAGGCACCTTCACCGGAATGTTGCTGGCGAATAATACCTTTGGTATCGATCAGATAATGTGCGGGCCAGTATTGATTGTGGAACGAATTCCAGATGGCGTATTGATTGTCCATTGCCACCGGATAATGGATGCCCAGTTCCTGAATAGCACGCGAGACATTGCCAGTGTCTTTTTCAAAGGCGAATTCTGGCGCATGGACGCCGATGATCACCAGACCCCGTGCGCGATATTTTTCATCCCAGGCTTTGAGGTAGGGCAAGGTGCGTAAACAGTTGATGCACGAATATGTCCAAAAATCGATGAGCACCACTTTGCCGCGCAGCATCTCGATATTCAGCGGGGCGGAATTCAACCATTGAGTCGCACCGGAAATATCCAGTGTGCTTGACGTAGGGGAGGGTGCGGTTTGGGCAAGCAATTTCTGCTCGGTAGCCGCAGTGTTAATGAACGAAAATTTTGCCAGGAAACGAGTATCCCAACCCAGTGCTATGGCTATGACAGCGACCATTACCGTGATGCCGAGGCAGCGTCGTAGCCACTCTTCTGCGCCCAGTGACTGTTTCATCAGCCGATAAACGCGAGTGCCGGCCAGCAACGCAGCACCCAGAGAGGTGGCGGCACCCAGGGCAAACATCAGCAGCAGCAAGACGCTGTCCAGATTGGCACCCTTCAGTGCGGCACCTGCCAATATCAGTCCAAGAATCGGTCCTGCACAAGGTGCCCATAAAAAACCGATAGCGACACCCAGCAGCAAGGCACCTCGCACACTGCCTTGCCGGTCGGCACGTTGTTGCAAACGTCCACCCAGAGTGACGAAGGGACGCATCAACTGCTCCGAGAAACTGGGAAATATCAGTGCGGCACCTAGCAGTAAAAATAGTAATAGTGCCGCATAGCGGCCATACAGATTCAAGCCGATCAGCCAGGCACCACCTACCGTTGCCAGACTGGCCAACAGGGTAAAACTGGCTATCATGCCCAGCAGTACCGGCAGGCCGGAACGGCGGAAGGGTTGTTCGGGGCGTGTAAATATGAACGGTAGTACCGGCAACACACAAGGGCTGAAAATGGTTAGCAAGCCACCCAGATAAGCAATGAAAAATAATAGCATAGCGTTCAGACAGGATAGGCGACAAAGCGCAGCGCCACATTATTCATGCAATAGCGTAAACCGGTAGGCTTGGGTCCATCGTCAAATACATGACCCAAATGGGCATCGCACAGGGTACATTGCACTTCGGTACGTTTCATGCCGTACAGATTGTCGGCGACTTCGCGTACATTTTGAGGTGCTAGCGGTCGCCAGAAACTCGGCCATCCGGTATGCGAATCGAATTTTGCGCTACTATCAAACAGTGCGTTATCGCAGCAGATACAGCGATATAGTCCAGGATCATGCCGGTCGTAGCCGGGTTGCGAAAACGCGCGTTCGGTGCCGCTTTCGCGAGTCACTTGATAGGCCAGTGGCGAAAGTTTATGGCGCCAGTCGCCATGTACCTTGTTCAGCGTCACTAGCCCTTGAGGTTTACCGTCTGCTGAAAATTGCATGATGCTTACTTTGTCATTCAATTGGGTTGCTCCTGCCAGGTTTCGGGTTGCCAGCCATACAGCGGCACCGGATAAGGTAATGAGAAAATGTCTGCGTTGCATGGTGTGTCCTTTCGCTGAACGAGTGAGCGCCAAGTTTTAAATAATTTTAGCTTGCTGCACTTGAATTCGAACATAACCCGGAAAAGGTTACAAGGTTATGCAACTTTGATTTTGGTCTGAGATTTTTATCAGATTATATAGTTTAAATTTCCAGAAAAATCTTATTTAAAATAAGAATTTACCTATATCAAGTTCACTGCCGGACAGGCATAATTATTTTTCATTAGTTTAGTAACTCGCACCCGCCGTATGTTCGCTGAAGAATCGTACTAAGACTGAACAATATCAAGATTCATTAACGATAACTCAATATGCCGAACCATTTCTATCAATCCGACAATCGTGATTCCTATGAGCCCTATCAAGACACAGATGATATTTTCCACATTGGTATTTGCGGTGGTATTGTTACTCACCTTTTTTTTACTCTTGCAAGAAAAGCATGCTATTCAATTGTCCGAGGACTCACCAATCAATCAAGAGCCACTGAAGACGAACCGTATCATCCTCTATGTCAGCAAGGGTTGTAGTCATTGTGCGGCTGTGGAAGCATACCTGAATCAAAATCAGATCCAAAACAAAATCTCCTTTGATATAAAAGTAGTCAATCACAGTAGTAGTAACGCAAAAGAACTGCAGTCAAAAGCCAAGCTCTGCGACCTGCCCAATAATGCTATCGGAGTTCCGTTTCTCTGGGATGGTGAAAAATGCTTGATCGGTGATAAAGATATTATTGAATTCTTTACCGGAGTTTAACAAGTACC
>CAIRBC010000149.1 GCA_903876685.1 uncultured Nitrosomonadales bacterium
AACGGGCATGGCAAATTGCCACCCCTGATGATGAAACCCATCATGCCCGTTTCCCTCTCCCCATCCCTCTCCCGCAAGCGGGCGAGGGAGAAGACGATCGCTGCGCGAGTTTCACGTTAAAATTCGGTGAAGATCAATCTCCATTATCGCAGAAATTACGAGCGCCTCATCCAGCTTGTCGTACAATCCGTCCATGCATACTCAACCTTACGCGACTCTTAGCCCTGACACCCTGCTCGATGCACTGGAAAGCATCGGACTTTGCAGCGATGGCCGCTTGCTGGCACTCAACAGTTACGAGAACCGCGTCTATCAGGTAGGTATGGAAAACCAAGCTCCCCTGATCGCAAAATTTTACCGTCCCGCGCGCTGGCCTGTAGAAGCCATACTCGAAGAACATGCCTTTGTCGCAAGGCTGGCTGAACAGGAAATTCAGGTGGTGCCTGCACTGCCCATCAATGGCAAAACACTTCATGAATTCAAAGGATTCTATTTCGCCTTGTACACCAGACAGGGGGGGCGCGCCCCCGAACTGGATCATCACGACACGCTGGAACGTATCGGGCGATTCCTCGGGCGCATTCATGCGATAGGTGCCCTCACCTCATACCGTCATCGCCCCACCCTGGATATTCATAGTTTTGGAGAGGAACCAGGCGCGTATCTGCTGGAACATGATTTCATCCCGGCAGAACTGTTAGCGGTCTATCGCGGAGTCCTGGCGCATGCTCTGGATGGCGTGCGACGCTGTTTCGAGCGCGCGGGAACAACACGGTTGCTGCGCTTGCATGGTGACTGCCATGCAGGAAACATCTTATGGACCGACGAGGGACCTCATTTTGTCGATTTTGATGACAGCCGTATGGGGCCGGCGATTCAGGATCTGTGGATGTTACTCTCGGGATCACGGGAACAACAGAACCAGCAACTGGCTGCGCTCTTGAGAGGCTACCAGGATTTTTACGATTTCTCGCCAGCTGAACTGCATCTGATCGAAGCGCTGCGCAGCTTGCGCCTGATTCATTATGCCGCGTGGATTGCCCGTCGCTGGGAGGATCCGGCTTTCCCCAACGCTTTTCCCTGGTTTAACACGCAACGTTACTGGCAAGACCGAATTTTGGAATTACGTGAACAGATCGCACTGATGGATGAGCCACCCCTATCGCCAGGCTGCTAAGCACAGGCAATTTTCCTGAAAATACGCGATAATTACAGCATACGGGAAAAACCCGCAGCACAACACTTTGAATCCGCTGTAAAACCGAAAGTGATCATGTCTCAACAAAATTTAACCCTACGTCCTGATGGCAGCATCAGCCCCAGGGACTGGTATAAAACAGCCAGCGAACTGCCGGACTTTGTCTATGATGCTGCTCAGGCCGCCGCAATCGAGGTACTGGACGAGCTCTGGTATCAGTTAATGCACTTCAAAAATAAACGCAACCGTTTTCTCGGACGCAGCCTGTTAAGCCCTGAGGTTCCGAATGGACTGTATTTGTGGGGCGGGGTCGGACGCGGCAAGACTTTTTTGATGGACGCGTTTTATAACTGCCTGCCCTATCGCCGCAAACGCCGCATCCATTTTCACAATTTCATGTCTGAGGTGCATCACGAGATGAAATTGCTGGCAGAAAAAAATGATCCGCTGATAGTGCTGGCCGACAACATCGCAAAATCCACCCGCGTGCTGTGTCTGGACGAGTTTCATGTCGATGACATCGCTGACGCGATGATACTGGGACGTCTGGTCGCTGCCATACTGGATCGCGGCGTGGTGGTGCTGACCACTTCCAACTACGCGCCCGACGGGCTGTATCCGCATGGCTTGCAACGCAAAAATTTCCTGCCGGCGATCGAACTGCTCAAATCAAAACTAACCGTTTTAAATGTTGACGGTGGAAATGATTATCGAATGCTGACTGATAGCCGTGAGCCAGCTACGCGTGCGGCAAATCCACACAGATCCGGGCTAGCGATGCGCCCTGACGGCACTCAGAGCCCTAGAGAATGGTACAAGTCGGCCAGCGAACTGCCAGACTTTATTTTTGATAAAGCACAGGCTGCCGCAATCGATGCACTGGACGAGCTGTGGTATCTGCTTATGAAATTCAAAACCAGACGCAACCAGTTTCTGGGACGTAGCCTGCTAAGTCCTGAGGTGCCAGAGGGCTTGTATCTTTGGGGCGGCGTCGGGCGCGGCAAGACCTTTTTGATGGATGCCTTTTATAACTGCCTACCCTATCGCCGCAAACGCCGCATCCATTTTGATGAGTTCATGGCTGAAGTGCAGCTCGCGCTGCTCGCAAACCAGCCTGATCCACTACTCGCGCTCGCCGAAAAAATTGCCGACTCCAGCCGTGTGTTATGTTTGGATCAGGTGCATGCCAATCCTCAAACAGACCCTGCCATACTGGGACGTCTGTTCACTTTGATGCTGGAACGTGGCGTGGTGCTACTGACTACCTCTATCGATCCACCCGACGAATTGTATCCTGCAGGTTTGCAGCGGCAGATTTTTTTGCCTGCATCCGAACTGCTAAAGCAAAAGCTGAAAGTATTGAATGTCGATGGCGGCAACAATTACCGGAAACGTGAACTTATCCGTGAGCAACTGTACCTCGTCGCAGCCGGCATGGATCAGGCAATCATGGCTCGCATGGATGCGCTATTCGAGAAGTTCGCAGCGGGCAAGCAATGCGGTGGTACCCATATTATGATTCAAGGACGCCAGATTCCGGTGATAAAAGTCGCTCATGCCGTGGTGTGGTTCGATTTTAAAGAGTTATGCTGCGGCGCACATGCGCAGGAAGACTATCTGGAAATCGCCTACCGCTACCCTACCGTATTTTTATCGCACATCCCCAAAATGGCTGCTGAACAGGCTGCAGAAGCACGGCGCTTCACCTGGCTGGTGGATGTATTTTATGACAATCATGTCCGGCTAATGGCCAGTGCCCAGGCGCCTGCTGAAGAGCTATGCAGCACGGCAATGGCAACCGGCGAATTTGCCCGCACCGCCAGCCGTCTAGCCGAAATGCAAAGCAGTCATTATCAGGAATTGCCCCATCGCTCACAAGGAGTCAAACTGTAAGGTGCTCAAGCACAGCATCGGAAATATAGCTTAAATAAGTAAATATTCGGCTAACCCATAGCCGCGGTTTCGTAGGGTGCGCTTACGCAGCAGAAATTATGATGCATCGCAAAGGGTACGCAAGCGCACCCTACGATTGGATTGAGAATTTTTCCAAAAACAAGTGATTTTTTGGTCGCTACTGGGAGGTCTGACATAGGGTAATTTTTATAAATGGCTCAATGCGGCTTGCTCAGATCGCACACCAGACCGGCTTCCGCTTCCAGCATCACCATCACCGCTTCAGGTGAAAGTCGCAGCAACTCAGCGATTTCATTATAATCATCCGGTAACGCAGCATCATCCCAACCCTGTGCAGAATGGCGTGCCAGGTTGACTGCCAGCACCACGTTCCGCACCCGAGGCTGATTGGAACAGGAATCATTCATCAGTGTCAACAGTAATTTGGGCATACCCCAGCGCACCGCCAATTCCCTTTGCAGATCGAATAGCGTAAAACCCAGTATTTGCTGCTGTACTTCGCGGCTACGCTGAGTCTTGTCCTTGAGTTTCAACGCATTGATTTGCAGCATCTGTTGGGGTGCAAAACACCACATCAAAATTTCTGCAATATCGTGCAACAACGCGGCAATGCGAACTTCCTCATAATGCAGGTCACGCAATTGAGCAGCCCAGTCCTTGGCATATTGCGAGGCGCGCTTTGAACGATGCACCACACGCAACAAGGGCGGGAGAGCCGTAATATTTAATTTGAGCACATCTTCTACCAGGGGAGCGGGCGGCACTTTATTAAAAAAGGCACCAATACCGAGCATCATCAACGCCTGTTCGATCTGTACCACTTCAGTCGTCTGCACCTTGTGTTTGTGATGCTGCAAAAAACGCAGCAACTTGACCGTCATGATCGGATCATCGGCGATGACGGCTGCCACAGAATTTGCGTCCAGCCTTCTATCGTCCTCACGTAACGTCGCCAGTTCGCGTGCAGTATGTTTCAGTACCGGCAAATCCGCACTGCTGAGCACTGCCACCCAATGATCGAGCTTTTCGGTTTCCGACATATTATCCTCATTCCACGGCTTATGTTAAAGTCTCATCTGCAACGGCTAGCTTGCCGACGCGCCCTTCTACCTCGCGCATCACCACCTCGTGGTGCTTCAATAGACCGTAATCAAGACCTTGCAAATATTGCCGCAGAGAAACCAGTTCATAACCCTGAGACTGCCAGCCTTGCAGCAACTGTTCGAATATCGGCAAAAATTTTCCCCCTTCCAGTTCTGCGTGTAAAGTGAAAACATGGCCGCTTGGCAAAGACTTTTCTGTGAGCCGCAAAATATGCTGAGCCACATTTTCCCGCGTGATACCGTCGCGGTTCAACAATTCATCGAGTGTCGGCAGTGTGGTAGGCAGCTGCAAACAGGCAATGATTTCCGCCTGCCAGGTAGGAATGAAAGGATGCGTGCCGCGCGTATCGGAACTGTATTCAAAACCCAGACGCTGAGTCAGTCGCAAAGCATAACGATTGGTTTGCCAACCGGCTGCCGCATGAGCATGGGGTGCCTCGCCGAAGATTTCCGTATAACGCTCAACCGCACGTTGCAACTCCCGTTCCGTCCACTCGGCATCCTTTCCCGCGACATAATCCTGCCAGCGGATATGGTCGTAACAATGAATGCCGGTCTCGAAACCCGCATCGCGCACACTACGCATGATGTCCGCACATTTCTTGCCGATGTCAGGCCCCGGCAACAAAGTGCCATACAGCAAGGTCTTGATGCCGTAGTGTTCAACCACGGAAGTGCGCTGCACTTTGCCAATAAAGCCTTTACGAAATACCCGTTTGATGGCGCGCCCGGTATGATCAGGACCCAGCGAGAAAAAAAAGCTGGCCTGCGCCTTATTGCGTTGCAGTGCTTCGACCAGACGCGGCACTCCCTCCCGGGTACCGCGATAGGTATCTACATCGATTTTTAGCGCAAGGTGTTTCAATCTACCAGACCACGCGCTTCCGCTACCTGATCGCGATAAGCATCAAAAATCCGTGCCAGCGTATCGGCCATGCTGGTAACAGGCTGCCAGTCCAGTTCCTCGCAGGTATTGGTAATCTTGGGCACGCGGTTCTGCACGTCCTGATAACCCTTGCCATAATAGGCCGCTGAGGTGGTCTCGACAACCTTGACCTTCCGCGCAGAATCACGGTACTCCGCATATTCGCCCGCCAGTTTGAGCATCATCGCGGCCAGATCACGTATCGCATAATTATTGCCAGGGTTGCCGATATTGTAAATTTTCCCGGAGGCAATACCGTCCTTGTTGGCAATTATTTTCATCAACGCATCTATACCATCGTCGATATAAGTAAACGCGCGTTTCTGATAACCGCCATCCACCAGACTGATATTTTCTCCACGCACGATATGTCCGAGAAACTGAGTCAATACCCGTGAACTGCCTTCCTTGGCGGTATGTATCGAATCCAAGCCGGAGCCGATCCAGTTGAACGGTCGGAACAGCGTGAAATTGAGATTCTGTTCCATGCCATAGCCCCAGATCACCCGATCCATCAGCTGCTTGGAACAGGAATAGATCCAGCGTGGTTTGCTGATCGGACCGCAGATCAGCTCGGAATTTTCAGGATCGAATTCCTCATCGTGGCACATACCATATACTTCCGAGGTAGACGGAAACACCAGATGTTTCTGGTATTTGACGGCCGCACGCACAATCGGCAGGTTAGCCTCGAAATCCAGTTCAAATACTCTGAGCGGTTGCTTGACATAAGTGGCCGGAGTCGCAATCGCCACCAGCGGCAGGATCACATCACACTTGCGGATATGGTACTCGACCCATTCGCGGTTGATGGTAATGTCGCCTTCGAAGAAATGAAAACGCGGCTTGCCAAGCAGATCGGTGATACGCTCGGTATTCATGTCCATTCCGTAAACTTCCCAATCCGTGGTAGCCAGAATGCGGTTGGACAAATGATGGCCGATAAAGCCATTCACGCCGAGTATTAATACTTTTTTCATTAGCCTATCCTTGATTATTAAATTCAAATTTCTCGCTGCCATACAGCGCCGCAAATTCCCCGGCACTCATGGCAACGCCATCCAGTTCGAAGCGCAACACGCGGAGCAACCCCTGGCCGCAAATTGCAAAAGCCTTGCCTTCCTTGACATAAAATGCGGGCTTTTCACCGGCTATCGTGCGATCCGTCAATAACGTCTGCAAGAGGCGCATTGATTTGCCGAATAACTGCGTAGTAGCGCCCGGATAGGGCGGCGCTACCGCTCGCACCAGATTGTGAATAGCACGCGCATCCTTTGTCCAGTCGATGATGCCATCTTCTGCGCGCCGCCCGCCAAAATATCCGCCCAGTCGCAAATCCTGCGGCACGCGCTTTGCGGTGCCTGCCAGCAGATCCGGCAGGCAGGCATACAGCGCCATTTCCGCCGCGACGGTCACCTTGTGAAACACCTGCAAGGCATTATCCTCGGGCAAGATAGGCACCGCCTGCTGCGCCACCAGATCGCCATTATCCGGCTTCTCGGTCATGTAATGCAGCGTTGCACCGGTCTGTGTTTCGCCATGAATGATCGCCCAGTTCACCGGCACACGACCCCGATATTTCGGCAACAAGGAGCCATGCATATTCAACGCACCCAGCGCCGGAATCTCCAGCAATTCGCGCTTGAGCATCTCGCGATAATAAAAGGAAAAGAAAAAATCCGGCTGCAAGGCGCATATCTGCGCCACGACTTCCGGGGTATTCGGGTTAAGCGGGGTGATCACCGGGATGCCATGCAGTGCTGCCAGTGCTGCCACGCTCTCGAACCAGATGTTTTCCTTGGGATTGTCCTGATGAGTGACCAGCAACACCACTTGCACGCCCTGCGCCAGCAGCACTTGCAAACACCTGCAACCGACATTGTGATACCCGAAAACGACCGCCTTAGCCATGATTTATCATTCCCGATTCCTGATTTTCCAGCACAGCCTCTACCTGATAACGCGGACGGTGGCGCACCTGCTGATAAATGCGCCCGACATATTCTCCCAGCAACCCGATACCGAACAAAGTCAGGCCAATCAGGAAAAAAGCAATGGCGAACAACGTAAACAATCCCTCTGCTTCGGGTCCGATAATCAGGCGGCGCACGAGCAAAAACACCACAAAAAAGGCTGAAAGCAAGGAAATCGCGATGCCCAGCATCGAAAACATCTGCAAAGGCACCAGCGAGAAGCCGGTCATCAGATCGAAATTGAGACGAATCAGACTATACAAAGAATACTTTGATTCACCTGCCATACGTTCTTCATGACCCACCACCACCTCGGTGGGGCGGCGCGCAAAACTGTAAGCCAGCGCCGGGATGAAGGTGTTCACTTCACGGCAACTGTTAATCGCCTCGATAATATGGCGGTCATAAGCGCGGAACATACAACCCTGATCGGTCATCACGATATGGGTAATGCGCTCTCTCAAGCCGTTCATCGCGCGCGAGGCGATATGCCGCCACAGGCTGTCGCTGCGCTGACGACGGATCGAGCCTACATAATCGTATCCCTCGTTCATTTTTGCCAGCAATACTGGAATATCCTCGGGCGGATTCTGCAAATCGGCATCCAGAGTCATCACGCATTGCCCAAGGCTATGCTCGAACCCCGCCATGATTGCCATATGCTGACCATAATTGCCGCTAAACATGATCACTCGCGTCACTTCGGGACGCTTCTGAAACTGTTCTCGCAAGATGGCAGCAGAACGATCACGACTGCCATCGTTGATGAATACTATTTCATAGGGAACGCCTAGCTTATCCAGAACAGGATAAAGCCGGTCAAAAAGACTCTGCAAACCCTGCTCTTCGTTATAGACGGGGATGACGACGGAAAGTTGTAAATTAGCCATGATGCAGCATTCTACCGCAAGGCGGCGCGTAAGCGAAATCTGACGTTAAAACAGCCCGAAAAATCGTCTCTTATACCACGCATCGCGACAAAGCAGGCTGAGCTGTGTGATAATGAAGATTGTATAGAATATTTATCGCGCCATGCCTTCGAACACACTAGCCACCTTGCACCCCGGCGATCTCGCTACTATCGTTGAAATCCATGCCGACGAAGCCTTGCATAAACGCTTGCTGGCATTGGGCTTTCGCAGCGGAAAGCAAATCAGGTTAATCCGCAAGGCCAGCTTTTCCGGACCGTTACAAGTGCGTATCGGCACTACCGACATCCTGCTTAGGCTCAACGAAGCCGCCAAAATCACTGTTTGCCAGGGGACTTTCCGGATATGAAACGCATCGCCCTGCTAGGGATGCCCAACACAGGCAAATCCACCCTCTTCAACCGCATCACCGGCGGAACCGCGCGCGTCGGCAACTGGCCGGGAATTACCGTTGAATTGCATAGCGGCAAGGTCATGTTCGGCAGTGATCTGGTTGAAATTATCGACCTGCCCGGCCTTTATGACCTGCATGGCTTTTCTGATGACGAACAGGTGGTGCGCCATTTTCTGCACGACAATGTGCCCGATCTGGCGCTGGTGATTGTCAATGCCACCCAGATCGAACGTCAGTTGAGCCTGTTGCTGCAACTCAAGCAACTCAACATGAATATCGTGGTGCTGCTCAACATGGCTGACGAAGCCAAGAAATATGGTATCGGCATTGACGACAAAAAAATGTCCGAACTGCTGGGTCTGCCGATTTTTCTGCTCAGCGCAAAATATGGCACCGGCTATGCAGAAGCCATGCTATCGGTCACCAAGGCGCTGCGTTATCCGACACCTGGGATGGCAGAACAATTACGCAGCCAACTGGAACAGGACGTACATCTGGAAACTGAAATGGCCAAGGTGCTGCAACAGGCGGTTCATATTCCGACACAAATGCCGGTCAATATCACCGAGAAACTGGATCGGCTGTTATTACACCCATGGCTGGGGCTACCAATATTTTTCGGGGTGATGTATCTGTTGTTTCAAGGCATATTTCTGTTCGGACAACCGCTGCAAAATGGGGTTTCCTGGGTATTCAGCTGGTTACGCGAGGCTGCAATTGCACCGCTGTTGAGTTTTCTGCCAGGCAGTCTGCAAGGTTTTTTGCTGGATGGCCTGTACAATGGCGTCTCCACCGTCGCCGCCTTCGTGCCGCTGATCGTGCTGTTTTTTCTGTTCATGGCGATGGTGGAAGACAGCGGCTATCTGTCACGCGCCGCATTTTTAATGGATGCCCTGATGGCTCGACTAGGGCTGGACGGGCGCAGCTTCGTGATGCTGCTAATGGGCTTTGGTTGCAACGTGCCGGCTTTGATGGGCACCCGCGTGATGCGCTCCAAATCGATGCGTCTGCTCACCATGCTGGTAATCCCCTTTTCACTGTGTTCGGCGCGTTTGCAAGTATTCGTCTTCATCAGCGCCGCGCTGTTTAAACCGGATACCGCAGCCCTGGTCTTGTTCAGCCTTTATTTATTCAGTTTCGCCGCCGCGATACTCACCGCTTTACTGTTCAAACATAAATTCTGCAACGACGAACCCTTCGTGCTGGAGTTGCCACCCTATCGATTCCCGACCGGATATCAGATCGTGATGCGCGGCTGGCTGGAAATTCAGCATTTTTTGCTGCGCGCCAGCAAATTCATCGTATCCGGTGTGGTATTGGTCTGGCTACTCACCAATCTGCCCGTCTCCGCTGCTCCGGCTAGCCTCGACACACTGGCAGGCATGATCGGGGTCTTTCTGCACCCCATTTTCGCCCCCATCGGCATCGACCAACAACTCACGATCGCCCTGATTTTCGGTGCCGTCGCCAAGGAAATTGTCATCGGCTCACTGTCGGTTATTTACGGACTGAGCGGTTCCGCGTTGAACGGTGCGCTGACACATCATCTGGACTGGGTGCAAGCCTACAGCTTCATGTTGTTCACGCTGATTTATATGCCGTGCATCTCGACCATCGCCATCTTGAAAAGTGAATCCAAAGATTTACGCTACACACTATTTTCCATCGCCTGGTCGCTGGTACTGGCATGGCTTACCAGCTTTATTTTTTATCAGGGCGCCCGGGCGTTGGGGTATTAAGTCTGGGATTTCACTTTAGGTGCTAACTTGAAGAACCACCCCGCCCTATCGGGCACCCCTCCGGTGGAGGGGAATTACCCCCGCCCTATCGGGCACCCCTCCGGTGGTGGGGAATTACCCCCGCCCTATCGGGCACCCCTCCGGTGGAGGGGAATTAACCTTGCTCTATCGGGCACCCCTCCGGTGGAGGGGAATAATAATTACGACCACATTGACCCGGCTGCCATGATCAAGGATACTGAGCGCTATCCGACTCACTGAACTATTACCAGCGTTCAAGCGCTGACTGTTACCCATGGCTGCAATCCCACCCTCTGATGAAACTGCCGGCCTGTTGAAAATCAACAATCTGGCTTATAGCGATGTCTCGGCACTGCGCAGCGCATTGCGCAGCGATCGTGCCGTGCTTGAACAAAACTTCCTGACGCATGGCAATGCCAACCGTCTGCTCAATGAACATACCCGACTGGTCGACCGTTATCTGCGAAACATCTGGAGACAATTGCACATGCCTTTGCCTATCGCACTGGTGGCGGTAGGGGGCTATGCCCGCAAAAAACTATATCCCAAATCGGATATTGATCTGATGATCCTGCTGGATACCGAGGCAGATTCAAGCTTGCAACAAAAGCTCCAGCAGCTAATCAGTATGCTTTGGGATATCGGGCTGGAAGTCGGTCACAGCACGCGTACCGTGGCACAATGCCTTGCCGAATCCAGCGATCTCACCGTGCAGACCAATCTGCTGGAAGCACGCCGGCTATGCGGTAATAAAAAACTATTTCTGGAGTTGCAGGATACGCTTGGCAAACATCTGGATCCGCAAAAGTTTTTCCTTGCCAAACATGCAGAGCAACAGTTACGCCACGCGCGTTTTCTCGAAACCGATTTCAATCTCGAACCCAATCTCAAGGAAAGCCCCGGCGGCCTGCGTGACTTGCAAACGGTCAGCTGGATTGCTCGTGCGGCCGGTCTGGGTACACACTGGAGCGATCTCGCCAAACTGGGTTTGATGACGACTGCCGAAGCGCGACAGATTGGGCGTAACAGCGAACTGCTGGCAACATTGCGCATACGCCTGCATTATCTGGCGAAACGGCATGAAGACCGCATATTATTCGACTTTCAGACCAAACTGGCCGAACAACTGGGCATCCATGCCTCAGCCAACCGTCTGGCCAGCGAACATCTGATGCAGCGCTATTATCGCGCGAGGCTGGCGGTGCGCCAATTCAACACCATCCTGATGCAGAACCTGCACGACTATTTATTTCATGAAAAACCGGTGCAAATCATTCTGAACGAGAAATTCTGGGTGGTCGATACCTTTCTGGAGATCCGCGATGAACAATTGTTCGAGCATACGCCAGAAGCCATTTTCGAGCTGTTCCTGCAGATGGAAAAACGCGGCAAAATGACCCAGTTCAGCGCAAAAACGCTACGGGCACTATGGCGCGCGCAACGTCTGGTGGATGCCTCGTTTCGCCGCAACCCGGTGAACCGGAAAAACTTCATGGAAATCCTCAGACAGCCAGAAGGGGTGTTGCACGCACTCAGGATGATGAACCAATACGGCATATTAGGGCGATATCTGCCCGCCTTCGGGCGCATCGTTGGTCAGATGCAACATGACCTGTTTCATGTACATACCGTTGACGAACATATCCTGATGGTGGTGCGCAACCTGCGCCGACTGGTTGCACCCGAATTTACCCAGGAATTTCCGCTTTGCAGCAAACTGATGAGGGAATTCGCACGCCCGGAAGTGTTGTATATCGCCGGGCTGTACCATGATGTCGCCAAGGGTCAGGGCGGCGACCATTCACAACTGGGCAAGAAAGATGCGCGCGCTTTTTGCATCAAGCATCAGCTCAGCAACGCCGATACCGAGCTGATCATCTGGCTGGTCGAACATCATCTGACCCTTTCCAGCACCGCGCAAAAGCATGATCTGTCTGATCCAGAGGTGATCGCCGATTTCGCTGACCAGATCAAGGATGACCGTTATCTGGTCGCGCTCTACCTGTTGACAGTGGCGGATGTGCGAGGCACCAGCCCGAAAGTCTGGAATGCCTGGAAAGCCCGGTTGATGGAAGATCTGTTCCGACTGACGCGCACTTATCTGAGCGGTGGCAAAATAAGCGATCAACTAGGCGAAATCCGCCGTGAATCAGCCGATGTGCTCAACCTGTATGCACTACCCCCGGAAGCTTACCAGTTATTATGGGCGCAACTCGACAACAGTTATTTTCTGGATCACGCACCACAGGAAATCGCCTGGCATACCCGTTTGCTAACTTTCAAGGTTAATGCGGCTACGCCTATCGTCAAGGCACGGATCAGCCGCGCTGGAGAAGGTTTGCAGGTGATGGTGTATTGTCCGGATCAGCGTAGCTTGTTTGCGCGCATTTGCAATTTCTTTACGAGCATGAATTTCACCATTGCCGAGGCCAAGATACATACCACGCGTCATGGTTATGCCCTGGACAGTTTTCAAATCATGGAGGCAGTACGCAGCGACACCGCCTACCGCGACATCATGACCTATATTGAATTTGAACTGGCAGGGCAAATCGCCCAGGCAAAACCGATTACACTGTCTTCCTCCGGGCGTGTGAACCGGCAACTCAAACACTTTCCGATCAGCACACAGGTTGAAATCAAGCCCGACAAGAAGGGTCTGCATATCTTGTCTCTGGTTGCCGGAGACCGCCCCGGACTACTGGCACGCATCGCCCTGGTGCTTGACCGGCACACTATCCGTCTGCATCGTGCCAAGATCAGCACCCTGGGCAGCCGCGCCGAAGACGTATTCTGGATCAGCGGCGCTGAACTGGATCAGCCTGAGCTGACCGAGTCCTTACGCCTGTCACTGATGAAAGACTGATTTACGGCCATGGCCGATAAGTTCAAGGCTTATTCATGAACCCTGCCCGCTTGAATGACGAATTAGCGCAAGCACAAGCACAGGCACGGGCTGGCCGTCTGACGGAAGCAGAAACACGATACCGTGGCATCATGGCTGCCTATCCGAAATATCATCCGGTATATCAGGAATTCGGACTGCTGGCCTATGCAGCCGGAAATCTGCCCCTGGCTGCTGAACTGTTCAAGACTGCGATTTCGCTCGCTCAGCATAATGCGATCTATCACCGAAATTATGGCGAAATATGCCGCAGGATGGGCAGATTTGACGCGGCAATCCATTCCGGCATGATGGCATGCCGTCTGGCACCTGACGATGTGGATGCCCATTTCAATCTGGGACTGGCTTTTTCAGACGCACTGCAGCCTGACCGGGCCGCAGCAGTTTACGGCAACGTACTCAACCTGCTGTCCCCGGTAGTTTCCTCGGGCATTGCTACAGCCAACGCATGGAATATGTGCGGTATTTGCTTTCATCGACTGAGACGTTTTGACGAGGCTCGTAACAGCTATCAACGTGCACTGCAATTGCAGGCGGATTCTCCATCCTTTCATAATAGTCTGGGAAGTTTATTAAGCGAAATGGGCTTGTTGTCACAAGCACTCGACTGTTTCGCCACTGCAGTCAAGCTTGCGCCGGAATTTGCCATGGCGCGACTCAATCTGGGCATGGCTCAGCTCAAACTGGGCGACTGGCAACCGGGTTGGGAAAATTACGAAGCGCGCTGGCAAGGCTCTGCCGAGAGTGGTAACGGGACTTTTTCGCGCCCCTACTGCCCGCTTCCACAATGGGATGGGCAAAGCGCTACCGAAGCGCAAAATCTGTTAGTGTATACCGAACAAGGCTATGGTGACCTGTTTCAATTTTCAAGATTTCTGGAACCGGTCACGCAACGTTTTGCCAAAGTGGGACTCGTTTGCCCTGACACAATCACCCATCTGCTGATGGAATGGTCGTTCGGCGAAAAGGTAGTGTTATTGAAATGTCTGCCGGCAGAAACGGCAACCTGGCACTGGCATTGCCCGCTGATGTCCTTGCCACGCGCCTTTCGAACACTGCCGGACAGCGTTCCTTGCCGGATACCTTATCTGAAGGTTTCCGCGCTGGCCAAGGCGCACTGGCAATCACGTCTGTCGGCGGTAACCACCGGACACTTCAGGGTAGGCGTTGCCTGGTCAGGTCGCAAAACCCATCAGTATGATTCGCTACGCAGCTTGCGCTTTGAACAACTGCTGCCTCTGCTGGAAGACCGGCGCATCAACTGGATCAATCTACAGAAAACAGCGCCCGGCGAGCCTCGCCCGGGTATTCCAGCTCAGCTAAACTGGATAGACTGGAGTGACGAATTAACTGATTTTGCCGATACCGCTGCACTCCTTTCCAATCTGGATCTGGTTATTTCAATCGACTCTGCCCTAGTACATCTGGCCGGCGCACTGGGACGACCCGTCTGGATGCTTAATCGTTTTGCCGGTGAATGGCGCTGGATGGAGGCTCGCACCGACAGCCCCTGGTATCCAACGCTGCGCATTTTCAACCAGCCAGAATATGCTGACTGGGTCAGTGTGCTGAACACGGTCAAAACTTGCCTTGCAGAATATTTAACTGAAAAAATCTAGCACTCTGTCCGATTTACAGCTTGGGATATAATAGCTACACTGCACAATGAATACGAAAACAATTTGAATATGACTACCAGTTTCATATTTTAGCTTTTCTCCATTTTATTATTGCGTATCATATTGTTGAAAAAATTGCATTTCCCCGCTCTATTGCGCTGAAAGTAAACAAGATTGTCAACTTGAAAAACAAGTTATATAATTTGCCCGATTATGCAAAATATAGTGTGCTTCAGCGTAGCCAGATGACTCAGAAATGGTCTGATGATTGGTAGCAGGTGATGCGGCTTGCTTTAATCACAACCCGGTCTTAGACTAAATCCATCCGTATCCTGCTTTAAGGAACGGTTAATTTGAAAGGTTTGAAAGTTTGGGAGTACCAGCATGAACATTCAGGCAACTAACGTTCCTGTCATCCGGCTTGCCACTGGAATTGCCGGACTGGACGAGATCACCGGTGGGGGATTTATCGCTCAACGCAGCTATCTGGTGAGGGGCGGACCGGGCTCCGGAAAGTCAACGCTCGGGCTACAGTTTCTCGCTGCCGGCGTAGCAACGGGTGAGACCTCACTCTTCATTACCCTCGAAGAGCCTGAACAACGTATCCGCCAGGCCGCTGAGCTACGGGGAATTCAACTGCATGGCGTAGAAATTCTCGATATTAGCCCGGGATCAGATTTTTTCTGTGAAGATGATTCCTATAATATTTTTTCACCTGAAGAAGTAGATCGTGCTCCTGTCACCCAGAAGATAGTCGAAAAAATAAAGGCACTCAGGCCGGTACGGGTATTCCTTGATCCAATGACCCAGTTTCGCTATTTATCTCCCGACCCCTTTCAGTTCCGCAAACAGGCGCTGTCCTTTCTGCGCTTCCTGGCGGAACAAGGTTGCACTACCGTACTGACTTCTGAAATGAATTTAAGCCAGCCAGACGACGACCTGCAATTCATGAGCGATGGCGTCATCGAAATTGAGACTAACAAGGGTGCGTCCATCAGGACGATTGCCGTTAGCAAATTTAGAGGCTCCGACTTTCGCGCCGGCACGCATACCCTGAAACTTTGCGAAACAGGGATTGATGTATTTCCCAAACTGCTGCCGGTTCAACAAAAGTTGGATTACGACTACGAAATCATTGGTTCAGGTATTCCCGATCTGGACGAGTTACTCCAAGGCGGTATTGAGCGGGGAACCGTTACCATCATTACCGGCCCTAGCGGGGTCGGCAAGACCACCCTGGGGCTACAGTTCATGAAGGAAGCAGCCGGTCGCGGTGACCGCTCGGTGCTTTATTCCTTCGAGGAAGAGCCATCCCTGATGCTGAAACGCTGCGATGGCATCGGTATCCCTGCTCGCAGCATGATAAAACAGGGCACGCTGCAAATCCGCAAGATTGAACCGCTGCAATACTCTCAGGATGAATTCTCCCGTTTGGTGCGGCAAGACGTGGAGATAAACAAAACCCAGATTGTCATGTTGGATAGCACGGCAGGATTCGCACTATCCCTGCGCGGCGAGGATATACAGAGTCGTATTCATGCGCTGACCAAGTACCTGCAAAACTCCGGGGTGGCGGTGCTCATCGTCAATGAAGTCAGCACGGTGACCGGAGACTTCCAGATTACGGAGACCGGCATCAGTTACTTGGCAGACAATGTGATCTTCCTGCGTTTTCTGGAAGTAAAGGGAGAGATGCGCAAAGCCATTGGTGTCCTCAAGAAGCGACTGGGGGATTTTGAAAAAGCCCTGCGAGAGTTTGAAATCACTCGTTTCGGCATCAAAGTTGGCAAACCCCTCTCGGGTCTCCGGGGTATACTCACCGGAAATCCCGAGTTCAAAGATATTCCTGACTGAGCCAGTCTCTGTATCCGGACATGAACTCCCCATTGCCGCGAGTGCCTGCTGTTGGAAGAAATGCTCGCCGTCTGGAAATTCTCCCCAACTTGCTGCCAGAAACTACCGACCTTTTCTTATGAGCACCATTCTGCTGGCCGTTCATCATAAGGGTAATCGCAAGGTTCTTGGGGAGTGGCTATCCTCATTCCACAATTTGCTGATCACGGATGACTTGGAAAAAATTCCTGCTGAGGTAGATTTATGCATCATGGACGCGGTCACGCTGCAGAAGCACGAGTCGAGCATTCTGGATTACAAGAGGCAGCAATACCCCAAATACACACCGGTGTTGCTGATTGTCCAACGGACAAAAATCGACCTGGTCACTCCTCGTCTCAGCAAATCCGTCGATGAATTTATCGTCGCACCCATCGAAAAAAATGAATTAAAAGCGCGAATTGACGCAATGTTGCGTACCCGCTCCTTGAATGTCAATCTGCTGCGCCTCCAGGGCGGCACAAAGAGCATCCTGAAATCGCTACAAGATCGACAATTTGCGCTGGATCAGCATGCCATCGTCTCCATCTCGGATTTTAACGGACACATCATCTACGTCAACGACAAGTTTTGCACCCTCACTGGCTATAGCCGGAACATGTTGCTTGGTCAGAATCACTCGATACTGAATTCCGGTCATCACCCAAAGAGTTTCTGGGAACAGATGTATCTGGCGCTTGCCAGCGGTCGCTCATGGCATGCTGAAGTGTGTAATCGCGCCCTGAATGGAGAATTGTTCTAGGTGGATACCACCATTGCGCCGTTAAGTGATGACGTGGGAAAACTGAACGAATATATCGCCATTCGCACCGACATGACCGAGCGTAAGCGCATCGAGCAGGAGGCCGAGAGCGCCAATCGTGCCAAGTCACAGTTTCTGGCCAATATGAGCCATGAAATCAGGACGCCCATGAATGGCGTGGTCGGTATGGTCGATATTCTGCTAACCACCGGGCTGACACCAAAACAAAATCGCATCGTCAGTACCATCCGGGACTCGGCACTCTCCCTGTTAGGTATCCTGAATGACATTCTCGACTTCACCAAGATTGAAGCAGGAAAAATGTCTGTCGAATCAATTCCCACAAACCTTCGGGATATACTGGAGTCTGTGGCACAGTTAATGATTCCCACAGTGGTGTCCAAGGAGCTGGATTTACAGATTTTCGTTTCCCCCGACCTTCCCCCCTCAATGCTGTGCGACCCGCTGCGACTGCAACAGATACTGTTCAACCTGCTAGGCAATGCGCTCAAATTCACCAGCACTACCGTTGAAAAGCGTGGGCAGGTATTGGTAAAGGCAGTTCCGCAACGGTTTGAGAATGAACAGGAAGGCTTGTGTATTTCAGTCAAGGACAACGGCATCGGTATGTCTGGTGAAACCATCGAGCGACTATTTGAGGCTTTTGCACAGGCAGACGAGAGCACCACGCGGCGTTTTGGCGGTACAGGCCTGGGGCTGAATATTAGCAAACGACTGGTGGATATGCTCCAAGGCCAGCTGCTCGCTCAAAGTCAGTTGGGAGAGGGAGCCGAATTTCGCGTCCTGTTACCGCTTACTCGAAGTTCTCAGCCGCAAAGCCAGCCTGCAAAAGTCGATTTGACCGGTATAGCTGTCCTGGCGGTGACCGCCGATCCAAATCTACAAGAAATCCTCTCCGCCTATCTAGGCAGTGCAGGTGTCGAGCTAACATTGGCCTCAGACTTGGAGATCGCCCGGCAACGCTGGTGCACGACTCCTGACATAGCGGTGATGCTGCTCGCTGCTGAGGTGGAAGAGGATGCCGCATGGACAGCAACCATCCCCGCCGGCTTGCGGGTGGTTAAGCTGATTCCCCGCAATTTCATCAGTACAGACAGCGAACTTACCATCCCGCTGAGTCCGCTGATTTATGATGAACTGCTCAATGGGGTGGCCATGGCCGCTGGCAAGACACCGCTGCAGACCAAAGCACATCAGGAGCCGCCCACTTATGTATCCGCCCCGACCGTGGAACAGGCGCTGGCAGCAGGCAAACTGATTCTGCTGGCGGAAGATAATCTGATCAATTGTAACGTCATCCAGGAACAACTGGAACTGCTGGGGTATGCCTCCGAGGTAGCCCATGACGGCATGGCGGCGCTGACCCTGTGGCGCAGCGGTCGCTATGCACTACTCTTAACGGACTGCCATATGCCCATCATGGACGGTTTGCAGCTGACTCTCGCTATCCGCAAGGAAGAAAACGGGGAACGGCGCTTGCCGATTATTGCGGTCTCCGCAAATGCCATGCAGGGTGACGCAGCGCTTTGTCTGGAACAAGGAATGGACGACTACCTGTCCAAGCCCCTGCGTCTGGAAGAGCTAAGACAAGTGTTACAAAAATGGTTACCCATCAAGGAAACACACCCTGAGTTGATCGAGCTACAATCCGCCGACACCCCACCCATGGTTTGGGATCTCACGGTATTGCCGCGACTGGTCGGCAACAATCCTCAAGTTCAACGCCGCGTACTGGATGTTTTCCTGCAGCGTTCCGAGGAATTGGTCACCCTCCTTGCAGACAGCATTTTGGCGGGAGAGCCAGCCCGAATTGCTGATGTTGCGCACCAACTTAAATCTCCGGCATACTCGGTTGGCGCTATGCAACTCGGGTTACTTTGCGAACAATTGGAGTCCGCCGGGCGGGCAAAAGACCGTCAGGCCATTCAGAAGCTGGCCGGTCAGCTACGCCCGGATTTTGAACGGGTGACCGCTATGCTTCGAAACACTTAGGCAAACTATGCATAATACCGCCCTTATTCTCGACGACGAACCCTTCATGCTGGAACTTCTGCGCTGTATGCTGGAGGAACTGGGTGTACCAATCCTGCAGACGTTGACTTCTGCAAATGCGGCTCTGAAGCTGCTGGAAGAACACCCCCAACTGGGAATCGTGATCTGTGACCTGAATATGCCCGGCATGGATGGGGTCGAATTTCTACGCAACCTGTCCCAGCGCAAGTTTGCTGGAAATGTGATTTTGTTAAGCGGCGAGGATCAGCGCACCTTGAAAATGGTGGAAATACTCGGTGAAGCGCTCGAGTTGCGTATCCTGGGTACCCTCAAGAAACCAGTCGAGAAACAAGTCCTGGAGGCAATTCTCAAACGGCATCATCAGCGTAACCCAGTTTACCCGATACAGCCAATGATCCTCAGCGAACGAGAACTGCAACAGGGGTTGGCGGGCAATGCAGTGATTGCGCTATTTCAGCCCCAGGTTGAAATTCAATCCCGCAGGGTGGTCGGTGTGGAGGCTCTCGCACGCTGGACTCACCCTGAGCGGGGACTGCTGAGTCCCGCCGTGTTCATTCCCCTGGCGGAAGCCAGCGGACAGATTCATCTGGTGACCGATAGCATTATTCGTCAGGTAGTACGCCTGTGGAAGACTTGGCACGAGGCAGGCTTGGATCTTTGCGTCTCGGTCAATGTGACCATGAGTTGCCTGTCACGCATTGAATTCCCGGACTGGCTGGTAGCCCAAACTTCGGCCGTGGAGATGCCGCTAGACAGGCTTACCCTGGAGATTACAGAAGGTAGCCTGATGCAGGATTCGGTCAAGGCACTGGACGTGCTGTCGCGCTTGTGTCTGAAACGCGTTCGCCTGTCGATTGACGACTTCGGAACCGCCTACTCCAACCTTGAAAAACTCAAATTACTGCCGTTCGCCGAACTGAAAATTGACCGCAGCTTCGTGCATGACGCAGCGGTCAACTCCTCTACCCGTCGCATCCTGGAATCCAGCGCCGCTCTAGGTAAAGGTTTTGCTATGCAGGTCATTGCCGAGGGTGTGGAAAATCAAGAAGACTGGGACTGTGCTGCCGCCGCCGGTTGCCACCTGATTCAGGGCTTTCATGTAGCTCGCCCGATGCCGGCTGAGCAACTGCTCGTCTGGATGAACCAGTGGCATCAACCGACAAACAAGGACGCGCTATGCTTACCAAGCTGCTGTTAGTAGATGACGAAGAATTCATGCGTCTGATGACCGTCCAGAGCCTGATTGACATGGGCTATGCCGTCGATACCGCCAGCGATGGTCTGGAGGCCTGGGAAAAATTGCAAGGAAATATAGCGGGTTATGATTTGGTGCTGATGGACAAAAATATGCCGCGAATGGATGGCATTGCGCTCCTCAAATGCCTGAAGGCGGATCAGCGACTAAAGGATTTGCCGGTAGTGATGTTAACCTCAGCCGGTCAACCAGAGGATATTTCGGAAGGTCTGGCTAACGGGGCGTATTACTACCTGACCAAGCCGGCACCTCAGCAAATCCTGCAGAGCATCATTAATAATGCCCTGACGGAAGCACGAAACCGATGGGAACTGCAAGGACTGCTGTCCCAGCACAAGACCAACCTAAGCATTCTATGCAGGGCCGAGTTTTCCTTTCAAACATTAAAGCAAGCCAAAGATCTGGCGCTACTGCTGGCGGATGCCAGTATGGATCCGCTCAGGACGGTCAGCGGCTATTCCGAATTACTGATTAATGCGGTTGAGCACGGCAATTTGGGTATCAGCTACCAGGAGAAAAGTCAGCTGCTCAAAGAAGGACGCTGGACTGAGGAAGTAGAGCGTCGGCTGAGCTGTTCCGCATACGCAAACCTGAAAGTTAACGTGATTCTGGATAAATCCCCGTCCGCCTGCGTGGTCACCATCACCGATCAGGGTCAGGGCTTTGACTGGCAGAAATATACCGGCTTCGATGCGAATCGTGCCTTTGACTTGCATGGTCGGGGAATTGCCATGTCAAAGGTATTGAGTTTCGACAATTTGGAATATCAGGGTAAAGGAAACTGTGTCGTTGTCACGGTCAAGACTCCGGGTTATCGCTAAGGGCCACAAACTGAACACTCGCCGTTAAATAATCATTTTATTACACAGGAGCAAGCACATGATCAATCTTATTTACGTCAGTTCAGCAGTCAAAACGTTCAATGAAGCGGAACTGCTCGAGATCTTAAAAGTGTCTCGCGAGAACAATAGCAAGCAGCACATAACAGGTATGTTACTGTTCAAGGATGGAAATTTCCTGCAGGTACTGGAAGGCGAAGAAGCCGAAGTGATGAAGTTGTATGAGGTTATCTGCCTGGATCCTCGCCACCGGGGAGCAAACATTATCGAAAAATCCAAAATCGTCAAGCGGCAGTTCGGTGACTGGTCGATGGGCTTTCGTAATCTGAATGACGACGCAGTTAAGTCGCTGCCCGGCTTCAGTCAGTTCATGAATAAATCCCTGACTCTGGAGGAGTTTAGTGGCGGCCTTAATAGTTGCTATGAGCTGTTGAATCTATTCAGGGATAACTGAGTCGAAGAAACTACCATTTTTTAATCAAAAAACCGGATCGTTTTGAGGATTCATAGATTCTACGGCCCGATTATTTAAGCTTTTAATTAATCTGATCCATGCTACTATTAAATCTTGATAAAAGTTGGAAATAGTTGTCCTGCAAGTTGCAGGACAAACTTTAATGACCATCGGGAATTAATATTGTGCGTTTATGGTTCGGCGGTTTTCTGCTCACGATTTTCTTGTGCCTTGGACTCCTGCAGAGTCAAAGCCTTCAAAAACTCGACTACATTTTTTTCGACTCTCATTCAGCCATACTTCGCTCTCTCAATCCCAGACCGGCAATTCATGATGTCGTTGTCGTTGGTATTGATGAAGCCAGCATTAGAGCCTTTGATGAACCGCTCATCCTGTGGCACCAGCATATTGCAGATTTTCTGAATATTGCTCTGGAAGCAAAAGTTGCAGGCATCGGAGTTGATATCGTCTTGCCGGAAAGATCGATGAATCGTTATCTACCCGGGCAAGATGAATTGCTAATAAAGGCCATGCTCAATGCCAGGCTTTCCGTACCCTTCGAAATTGCCATCACTTATAACGAAGTGGGTGCCCCAAACCCCATATTTCCTGCGTACATGGCAGCTGTCGGCAGAGCAGGTGTGGGGTTGGCAATTTTCCCCAAAGACCGGGATCAAGTTGTCAGACGATTTGATGAACGACTTGCAACTGACGGCTCTGAAATCTCAACCTTTGCCGGCAACCTGGCCAGATTGCTCGGATCAACTCCAGTCGCCGGTTATATCGACTATACGTTAGGTAGCAGGTTCAACTACATCCCGTTGCATGAACTATTGCAACAGGCTCAGCCTGGTCAGCAGGCATCGCTCAAAAATTCTCTAAAAGACAAGGTGGTATTGCTGGGTGTCGTGATTGCCGGAGTTGATCGCGTTGCTCAATCCGTAGCTCTAGCTGCCGGGGATGAAGACAAATTGGGTCCTGGTGTGATGGTTCAGGCACAAGCATTGCGAAGCATGCTCAATGGTGGTTTACCACAACCTGTAGCACTTCCAATAATCGTGCTTCTGATTATTGTTAGCTCGCTATTCTGGTTTATTCCGCTGCGCCCGTCTACTTCAGCCCTGACCCTGCTCGTTCTGCTTGCGATACTTCAAGGAGTGGCACTGTTAATTCAGGTCAATGGAAATATATTAACTTTAGCGGCTATTCAATCCAGCCTCACCCTTGCTATCTTAGGGCGACAAGGCGTAGAGAAACATCTGCGTCGGTCAGAACGCCTCCGTCTGAAACTTGCTTTTTCCGGCTATGTCAGTCCCGCTATCATGCGCGAGATTGAACGTGGTACCCTTACCCCATCAAGCAAAGGGACTCTTGCGGAAGTCTGCGTAATGTTTGCAGATATCAGAGACTATACGTCGATCAGCGAGCACATGAAACCTGAAGAAGTGATAACCTTCCTGAATCGATATTATGAAGGTGTAGTCAGAGCTATTCATGATGAAGGCGGATCTGTCATCAGCTTTATGGGAGATGGCATCATGGCCGTTTTCGGCGCTCCCAATTTATTGAAAAATCCCTGTCTGGCAGGACTGAATGCTTCCAAGGCAATGCTTGCATTTGTTACCCAATTGAATTCTTTGTCTGAAGCATCCAATTCACCCCATCTGAAAATTGGGATCGGTTTGCATGTGGGCATGGCGGTAATGGGACATATAGGCACCGCAGTTCGCCATGATTATTCAGCGATTGGCGATGTGACCAACACGGCATCCAGAATTGAAGGGCTGACCAAAGCACTAGGCTTCTCAATCGTATGTTCCAGAGCAGTTTTTGAGGCAATCGGGCAGCCGGCTGAATGTAAGCCGCTGGGTGAAAAGGCGATCAAGGGGCGTAGCGCCATAGAAGTTTTTGGAATCAATGTGACTAATCAAAAGGAAATATTATGAAAATGTATCGCTTCTGGTTTGCCTGTCTGGTATGCATTATTTCCCTCCGTACTCATGCTGCTGAAACAGCCGCTCTTGTTTCTGATGTTTCCGGCAACGTGACTATCGATGATAATGGCAGCTTGTCTGTTGCCAGGTTGCTTGCCCCGATTCCTTCAGGAGCAAAAATTGATCTGGCGACAGGTGCCAAGTTGTCAATGATCTTTATCGCTAAAGGAGAAGAATACAAATTATCGGGACCCGGACATTACCAACTCGAGATATCAGCACCCAAAACAATTAGCGGCGCGGCTCCTTCCAAACAAGAATCCATCACGGGTGCCTTGAAAGGTATTCGAGTTCGCGTAAATAGCGTTACCCAGGCATCGGTGTCGTTTCGCTCCATAGCCAAGAAGAATAGCGTAAGCCCCTTGAATCCAATTGCACCATCAGGTTGCCTAACACTTGCGGAGCCACTTCAACTTCGCTGGCAATCACCTGCAAAAGGGCTGATGTACAAAATTCAGATATTCGATAACCAAGACAAATTATTACTAAATAGGGATGTCATGGAAAACTTGTATACAGTGCCCATGGAAATTCATTTAATAAGTAACGAAACCTATTCATGGAAAGTTACTGCAATCTTGCCTGATGGATCGCCTATCAGCGCTCCAGGCCACTTCAAGGTCGCCTCTAATGAAATTCGTGAACAAGCTGCCAAACTAAAACCTGAGAAAAACCAGCCGATTTCGGAACGAATTGCATATGGACTCTGGCTGGAGAGTAACAGTCTTGTCGATGAGGCGTATCAGGTCTGGATGA
>CAIRBC010000150.1 GCA_903876685.1 uncultured Nitrosomonadales bacterium
ATGGCTACAATATCATCCAGACGTTGCAGACCCAGCCAGAGGGTTTGCGTGCCAGGCTCACCATCACCTTTACGACCAAGGAAGCCGCCAAGACCAGCCACCCTGCACAGGACGCACAGGGTCAGGTCTAGCTAAGTAGCATATGCACATGTGCACGAACAGGGTAAAAATAGCGGCTTGTTCTAACGGGCATGGCAAATATGCCACACCTGATAATGAAACCGGCCATGCCCGTTTCCCTGATGAACCCACTAGCCACTCCACTAGCTTGCCAAAAGACAGCAACCAAGTGGCTGGTTATCTCCCCATCCCTCTCCCGCAAGCGGGCGAGGGAGCGTACGAATCGCTGCGCGAGTTTCACGTTAAAAAGACTATCAGAAACAAACCATCACTTTGCCTGTGCTGCCTCAACCACAACTTTCTGACCGTCGCTGATCGAGTCTGGGGGATTCAGAATGACCTTGTCACCAGGCTTCAGACCGGTCTTGATTTCCACATCGCGACCATAGTCCGTACCTAGTGTCACCACCTGCATCTTGACCTGCCCTTCCGGCACTACCAGCGCGACCCGGCTGCCCAGCGCATTGAATAGCAGCGCATTGGTCGGCAGGATTAGTCCACCGGCAGCTTTCAGGTTGAGCGCAACCTCCACATAGGCACCTGGCATCAGGCTATGATCGGCATTCGTCACTTGTATTTCGATCTGCAGGGTGCGGGTCGCGGTATCGATGGCACCTGCCGTATGCACAATTTTGCCCTTGAGTGGTTTGTCCGCAGCCTCCGGGAGCGTGATCTCCACCGGATCGCCGATGTGCACCCTAGCCGCACGATTCTGCGGCACATACACATAAAGCCGCAGCACGTCGATCTGTGCGATGGTATACAAGGTCTGAGCTGCGCCGCCATTGCCCGCATTCACCAGATCGCCGTTGTTGATATTGCGTTTCGTCACGATACCATCGAACGGTACCAGCACCTTGCCAAAATTCTGCATATCGGTAAGGCGTCTCAATACCGCCTCCGACTGATGAAAGGCCGCCTTTTTTTCATCATATTCCTGTTGTGAAACAGCATCCTGCGCACGCAGGCTGCTCCAGCGCTGAAAAGCGCTGCTGGCCAGTTCGAAATTGGCACGGGCTTCAGCTACCTGCTCGTTCACTTCCGGTATATCCAGTGTCGCCAGCAACTCGCCTTTTTTCACCGGCTGTCCTATATCCTTGAACCATTGCCTGACATAACCATTGCTGCGCGCATAAATCTGTGCTTCTTGCAGACCCTGCAAAGTACCCGGCAAGGTCAGTTTAGCATCATAACCGCCTGTGGCAGGTTGAACGACGCGTACTTGTAATATCGAACTTTGCGCAGCCCGGTTCGCCAGTTCCCCGGCATTTGCCCGGCGCAACAGCACTGCCCGACCCAACCCCACCAGTAACAGCAAAATAATTAAAGCGGTTATCAGGCGCGCGCTACGAACCACCTTGCTGCGACTGTGATCATGCAGATGAAATTGAGGCAGACCCTGATGTGAATGGCGCTGATCAGTCATGTTTTATCCAGTGCTAAAAGGGTGGAATCGGCATTGCGTATTCTGCCAATCCATTGATGAAAGGTAGCGTATACCACCGGTACAAAAAACAGGGTGGAAACGGTTGCAAACAGCAAACCGCCGATCACCGCCCTGCCCAGCGGTGCATTCTGCTCGGCCCCTTCGCCAATGCCGATCGCCATCGGAATCATGCCCAGAATCATCGCCAGCGCCGTCATCAGCACCGGACGTAACCGGGTGGCTCCCGCCTCCAGTGCGGCTGAAAGTGGCGGCAGTCCGGCATCCAGTCGCTGTCTGGCAAAGGCAATCACCAGTATGCTGTTGGCGGTGGCGACCCCCATCGTCATGATCGCCCCGGTGAGTGCCGGCACGGAAAGATCGGTACCAGTCAAGATCAATAGCCAGATGATGCCCGCCAGCGCTGCCGGCAAGGCGGAAATGATGATCAACGGATCTATCCACGACTGAAAATTTACCACAATCAACAGATAAACCAGCACGATCGCGCCGAGTATTCCCAGACCCAGTCCGACATAGGAAGACTGCATGGTCTGCACCTGACCACGCAGCGAAATACGGCTGCCTTTGGGCGGTGTGGCCTCGCGAAGCATCGTCTGAATTTCGCTAGCGACCGAACCCAGATCGCGGCCGCGCACATTTGCATAAATATCGGTCGAATTCAGAATATTATAATGAGAGACGATGCCGGCATTAGTCACCGGTGAAGGCTTCACCAGATTACCCAACTGCTGCGGCGCCTTGCCGCCCGGTATATTCACCGGCAGATGCAGCAGGTCGTCCATCGAGCCAAGCTTGTATTGCGGCATCTGCGTCTGAATATTGTAGACCACCCCGTTGGACGGATTAAGCCAGAAGGCAGGCTGGGTCTGCTGACTGCCCGAGAGCGGCAACAGGATATTCTGTGCGACATCCAGTGGACTGATGCCGATACTCTGGATACGCGCCCGATCCATTTCCAGATAAATCCCTGGCGCATCCATGCGCTGATGCACATGCACATCGACTGCCCCGCCGATGGTTTTGATGCGGTTCATCAACTTCCCGGCAAAAACCAGATTTTCAGCGGTATTGCTGCCATAGATCTGCACATCGATCGCCGCTGGAATACCAAAATTGAGTATCTGCGCCACGATATCGGCCGGTTGAAAGAAGAACTCTACACCGGGGAAACGCTTGCCCAGTTCGGCGGGTATCCGGTCTATATAGCTGCGCGTCGGGTGATGCTCGCGGTTCAGCGAAATCAATATATCGGCGTCCAGCGTGCCGATGGTGCCAGAATTGCTATAAGAAAGATTGATGCCACTATAAGGTAAACCAATATTGTCGATGATCGAGGCGATTTCCGACTCAGGTATGATTTCGCGCAACGCACGATCCACGGCATCACAGAGCAAGGCGGTATTTTCGATGCGGGTTCCGGTCGGCGCGCGCATATGCAACTTGATCTGGCCGGAGTCCACTTCAGGGAAAAGATCGCGACCCAGCAACGGATACAGGCCGCAGGACATCAGGCAAAACAGCATAAAACCCGCTAAAAAACTTTTACGATGGGTGAGTAAATGACTGAGTAGCAGCACATAGGCATTGCGCAACTTTTCAAAATGCCGGTTAAATGCTTCATGCACGCGATGAATAAACTGCGCTATTTTTCCGCTGCGCGCCTGATGCCCCATCAGCATCCATGCCAGAGTCGGTACCAGCGTCCGCGACAGCACATACGAGGCCAGCATCGCGAATACCACCGCTTCTGCCAGCGGCACAAACAGGAAACGCGCCACCCCTTCCAGGAAAAACATCGGCACAAACACGATGCAGATGCATAAGGTCGAGACCAGCGCAGGCACCGCGATTTCACCTGCCCCTTCGAGAATCGCCGTATACAGCTCGGAACCCATATGCAAATGGCGCTCGATATTTTCGATGGTCACCGTCGCATCGTCCACCAGAATGCCGACCGCCAGCGCCAAACCGCCCAGCGTCATGATATTGATGGTTTCACCGATCGCGTGCAACAGGATGATCGATGAAAAGATCGACAGCGGAATGGAAATAGCAATTATCGAGGCGGTACGCCAATTCCCCAGGAACAGCAGCAACATCAAGGCAGTCAACACCGCGGCAATCAGCGCTTCATGGGTCACCCCCTGAATCGCCGTCTTGACGAAAATCGACTGATCCGCCAGCAGCGAGACTTCGACACTCTTGGGTAATAACGGAATCAGCGAAGGCAACTTGGCCTTGAGGTCGTTGACCACGTCCAGTGAAGAAGCGCCGCCATTCTTGTAGACCGACAACAGCAGGCCGCGCTGCCCGTTCTGCTTGACGATATTGGTCTGCGGAGAAAAACCGTCCCGCACATGAGCCACTTCTCTCAAATAAGTCGTGGCATTATTCACCGTTCTCACCGGCAGGTTGTTCAGGCCCTCCAGCGTTGAAGGGGAACTATTCAGGCTGACGTTGTATTCGGTGCCCTCGATTTTTGCAGTGCCTGAAGGCAGAATCAGATTTTGACTGTTAATCGCGTTAATCACATCGGCAGAGGTCATGCCTTTGGCCAGCAGCGCCTGACTGTCGAGATCGACCGACACCAGTCGCTGTTTGCCGCCATACGGCCAGGGAATGGCCACCCCCGGTATGGTTACCAACTGAGGCCGCAGGGTATTCACCGCAAGGTCGAATAAACCCTGTTCAGGCACTTCTTTGCTTGAAAGTCCCACCTGAATCACCGGCACGCTTGAGGCGGTATATTTAATGATTAGCGGAGGCGTGGTTCCAGGCGGCATCTGACGCAGCACGGTCTGCGAAACCGCGACGATCTGTGCAGTTGCAGTCTGGATATTGGCATTTGGTTGAAAATAAATCTTGACCACCGCCACCCCGTTCAACGACTGCGACTCCACATGCTCGATGTCATTGACGGTGGTCGTCAGGATGCGCTCATGGATCGAAGTGATGCGGTCTGCCATCTGCTGAGGCGACAGTCCGGAATAATTCCAGATGACGCTGATCACCGGAATATCGATCTCCGGCAACACATCCACGGCCGTGCGCAAAATCGCCAGCGGCGTGGCGAGCAGGATCACGATCGCCAGCACAATAAAGGTATACGGCCTGCGTAAGGCTAGTTCAACTATCCACATCATCAACCCGTCATTTAATCAATACAGCGCTTCCCCGCGCAACACGCAGGAAAGCACTGGTTAATCTTCAAGCAAAAGGATAATCCGTGTAGCCCAGCTTGGCATCCGCATTACCCGAACCATAGAAGGTTTCGGGATGATAAGGATTCAGGGGCAGATTCAGCAACAGACGACGCGGCAGATCCGGGTTGGAAATAAAATCCTTGCCGAAGGCCACCGCATCCGCCTCGCCTGCCGCGACCACCTGCTGTGCAGTCTCGCGGTTGTAGCCTTCATTGGCGATAAGGGTACCATGAAAGCGTTTGCGCAAGGCCGGGCTGATGCTATTTTCTCCCAGATGTTCCCTGAGGCAGATGAAGGCGATTCCACGTTGGTCGAGTTGCTCCGCGACATAACCAAAAGTCGCCAGTGGAGCAGAATCTCCCATGGTATGCGCATCGCCCCTCGGGGCAAGATGCATCCCTACCCTGCCCGCGCCCCAGACCGAAATGACCGCATCCGTCACTTCCAGCATCAGTCTGGCGCGATTTTCGATCGATCCGCCATAAGCATCGGTGCGTTGATTGGTGCTGTCCTGCAAGAACTGATCCAGCAGATAGCCATTGGCACCATGCACTTCAACCCCGTCAAATCCGGCCAGTTTGGCATTTTCCGCACCCTTGCGATAAGCCTCGACAATGGCGGGAATTTCAGAAATTTCCAGGGCGCGCGGCACCACATAATCCTGCATCGGACGCAACAGGCTGACGTGACCTTGCGGTGCAAGCGCGCTCGGTGCTACCGGCAGCGCACCGTCCAGATAGGCGGGATGCGAGACCCGTCCCACATGCCAAAGTTGCAGAAGAATGCGCCCTCCAGCGGCATGCACCGCCTGAGTTATCTGCTTCCAGCCCGCCACCTGTTCAGCAGACCAGATTCCGGGGGTATCCGGATAGCCAACCCCTTGCGGTGAAACCGAAGTGGCTTCCGTCAGAATTAGCCCGGCACTGGCTCTTTGTACATAATACTCGGCCATCAACGGATTCGGCACCCGTCCGGCACTGGCTCGGCAGCGGGTCAACGGCGACATCACCACGCGGTTAGGCAGACTCAAGGCACCGACTTGTATAGCTTCAATCAAATTACTCAACATTTTCTCCTGATAGTTAATTTAAAGGTCACACTTGATTCGATCCAGAAAATTTATGATCGCGGCTTCATTGCGGGAATAGTAAATCCATTGACCGACTTTACGGGCAGAAAGCAATCCGGCTTTATGTAAAATGGAAAGATGTGACGAAATAGTCGATTGTGAAAGTTGTGCTTTTTCAAAAATTTGCCCGGCACAAACCCCCAGCTCAAACGAATGCACCTGCCCGGGAAAATTCACTGGCGGGTTCTTCAACCAGCTTAAAATCTCCCTGCGCAGCGGATGCGCCAACGCCTTGATGACATCGTCAAAATCTGCAACAGGATTATTTTGCATGGCAGGTTATTTTGTGTACGCCCGATATATATTTCGATCAATGGCGAAATATATATCTATCCAGGCAGAAATACAAGTACCTAATATAAAGCTCACAGCTGACGCATGAGCGTTAAACCATTGACACATCAATGGTTTGCGGACGGTCTAAAAAAGATGTTTCGAAAAACACAAAACGGCTTACAGACTTTAAACAAAAATAATTAATTTGAGATAATCGATTTGTCTCGTTTTCATTACAGACCTCCAAGTACCCAGTAATTATTGGTATATATTCGGCTAACCCATAGCCGTCCCATAAACCACCCTCATCCAATGGGTTTCGTAGGGTGCGTTTACGCACCAGAATTTATGAGGTATCGCAAA